>NZ_JAVMIP010000013.1 GCF_031729055.1 Pseudocalidococcus azoricus BACA0444
TTACTTTTGAATTTTATTCACCACTACAATGCATCATTACTGATTTAGTACTACCTAATTTCGATAATTATTTGTTACTTTCACACAAAACCTGACATTAAAACACGAGCATTCGTTCAATCTTTATCAAATTTCGGTGCATTGGGAACAGTACCAGTTTACCCTAAACCTGCTTGACACCAATGGTTTTGCCACTTTGGTTCAATCTTTTGGGGCTGATAAAGTCGTAACTCTGGCGAACAGATGCTTTAGAATGCCAAAGGGTAAGATAACTTGGTCAAAAATCCCGATGCGTCTGCTCCATACCATGCTCCGAGTGGGCAACCTAGAAAAATCCCTTGAGTTTTACTGTGATGTTTTGGGGATGAAACTCCTGCGCCAAAAGGACTATCCGGGGGGAGAGTTTACCCTGGCCTTTGTTGGTTATGGCGATGAGGCCAGTCACACCGTTCTGGAACTGACCCACAACTGGGGCACCCAAGCCTACGACCTCGGAAATGGCTATGGCCACATTGCTCTGGGTGTGGAGGATATTTATGCAACCTGTGCCGCAATCCAGGCCAAGGGTGGAAACATTACCCGCGCTCCCGGCCCCATGAAACATGGCTCGACAGTGATTGCCTTTGTGGAAGATCCCGATGGCTACAAGGTGGAATTAATTCAATTGGGTTCCCGGCCTGGGGATAGAAATTAACGCTCATCCTTGCTTGGCTGGGCATCCTGAGGGTTTGATAAGGTGGTACAACAGAAAAGGGCCTGGTTAATGACATCGGGCAAAAGGATCATCTCTTGGCACAGCTACAAACCCCTTCCGCCCCCACAATTAACACACCTCTCCCCAATTGGCAGCATTTTGCCGACCAGGCCCTATCTGGTATCCCTTTAACTAATCAGCAAGCCCTGGCCGTTCTCCAGGCCCCGGATACGGAATTACTGAACCAACTGGCAGCGGCCTATCGAGTGCGGCATCACTATTGGCAAAATCGAGTCCGGCTTCACTATCTCCTCAATGCCCAAAGTGGACTCTGCCCAGAGGACTGTCACTACTGCTCCCAATCCAAAATCTCCACCGCCGAAATTGACACCTATCCCCTCTTGGCTGAAGAAAAAATATTAGCCGCCGCTGCCCAGGCCGAGCAATTAAAAGCTGGGACATTTTGCTTAGTCCTCTCCGGCCGTAGTCCCAGTCCGAAAAACTTTGAACGGGTTCTCAGCACCATTCGCACCATTAAAGCCAATCATGATCTGAAAGTCTGTGCCTGTTTAGGCCTCCTAGATGAATCCCAGGCCCAAGCCTTGGCCGCAGCGGGTGTGGATCGGGTCAATCATAATCTGAATACCTCCGAGGCCCATCATGGGGATATTTGCACCACTCATACCTTTGCTGACCGAGCCACCACGATCAATCAAGTGCAAAAGGCTGGGATTACCACCTGCTCGGGGGGCATCATTGGCCTGGGCGAGTCGGCTCAAGATGTGGTGGATTTAGCCCTGTCCCTGCGAGCTTTGAACATTACCAGTGTCCCCGTTAACTTTTTAATCCCTATTGAAGGCACACCTCTGGCCGGGCAAAATACACTCAACCCCCGCTATTGCCTGCGCGTCCTCTGTCTTTTTCGGTTTCTGCTTCCCAGTCAAGAAATTCGCATTGCCGGTGGTCGAGAAGTCCATTTACGCTCCCTCCAACCCTTGGGACTTTATCCAGCTAACTCAATTTTTGTCGGGGACTACCTCACCACCCCCGGACAGGCTGCCCAAACCGACTGGCAAATGATTAGGGATGCGGGATTTGTGCTAGAAGCTGCGGATGGCACGCCCCTAGAAGCACCTCTTTTAATGGCCAATAACCCTCCTAATTCTAAACAAAATCTATAGCTTGGCTTAGGTGTATCAACTATGACTAGCCAGCAACATGACAATCTGTTAAACCGGAATTACTAGCTGTTACGGTTAGGAACATTTTGTTACATTCTGTTGATTTACGGGGTGTTATTACCCAGGCCTGGTTATGGATATCCTTGCGAATTCAGTTGCCCTTTCCCGGATGCAGTTTGCATTGACGGCGATTTTTCATATGCTTTGGCCAATTTTAACCACGGGGATGGCGATTTATTTAGTGATTGTCGAAGGCCTGTGGCTGAAAACCCGCAACTCAGATTATTACCATCACGCCCGTTTTTGGTCAAAGTTGTATGTATTAAATTTTGGGATTGGGGTCGCCTCTGGTTTACCGATGGAATTTCAATTTGGGACAAACTGGGCCCCCTTTTCCGAAGCCGTAGGTGACTTTTTTGGCAGCATTTTAGGGTTTGAAGCCTCCATGGCCTTTATGCTAGAGGCGGGCTTTTTAGGCATTATGCTCTTTGGTTGGGGCCGCGTTCCGCCTGCTATTCACTACCTCGCCACAATCATGGTCGCCTTTGGAGCCAATCTCTCGACATTTTGGATTTTAGTGGCTAATTCCTGGTTACAAACTCCGGCGGGGGGCACATTTGTTGAGGGTAAATTCCTGGTGGCAGATTACTTCCAGGCCATTTTTAATCCCTTTATGCTTAACAGTGTGCTCCATATGTTTTTTGCCACCCTGGAAACCTCTTTGTTTGTCATTGGCGGCATCAGTGCTTGGTATATCCTCCAAAAACGCCATGTGGAGTTCTTTAGCCGTTCCTTCAAAATTGTTCTGGCTGCTGCCATTGCCGTTGCCCCGCTCCAGATTTTTATTGGCCACCTCAGTGCCGAGCAGGTCTATCACTACCAACCCACCAAACTAGCCGCGATCGAAAGCCAATGGGAAACGCTTCCGGCGGGACAACCTGCGGATTGGACGCTCCTCGCCTTACCCAATGAAAAAGCTGAAACCAATGATTGGGCGATTCAAATTCCCCAGGCCCTCGGTTACATCCTGGAACTTAAACCCAACCTGAGCGAACCCGTGCAAGGCCTGAAGGACTTCCCGCCTGAAAATCGCCCTCGTTTGATTGGCTTAATCTTTTATTCCTTTCGGATCATGAGTGGGATTGGCTTTTTCCTGGTGGGCTTAATGCTTGTCACCGCAATTCAATGGGGCCTGGGGCGGTTAAAACCGGGGGTGATTGCCCGGCAAACTTGGACATTACGGGCCTGGATTTTTGCGGCTCCTCTGGGTTACTTAGCGGTGGAAACAGGCTGGATTGTCCGCTGTGTGGGTCGCCAACCTTGGACTGTCTATGGGGAAATTCGCACCGCCGATGCCGCCTCCCACTTACCAGCCGGGGAAATCCTTTTTTCACTGATTGGCTTTACCCTTCTCTACTCTGCCCTGTTTATCGCCGCGCTTTACTTTGGCAGTCGGATTATTCGCAAAGGCCCGAACCTCTCTTTACCGATTCCGGGGGTGGAAGTTTTACCCAGCCTGGAACTTCCCACCCAACACCAGCCGGATCAACGCCCCCTCGAAGCCCAGCAGTAACCCTTAACCCGGAAAGTGAGGATGACCATGGACCCCTTAGCTCAATTTCTCCCCCAAGTCTGGTTTTTTATTCTCGGACTTTTCTTATTTCTGTATGTCCTCCTCGATGGGTTTGATCTCGGGATTGGGATTCTCTCTCTTACTAGCTCTAGCGAAGAACGCCGCAGTATCCTGATGACCAGCTTAGGTAATGTTTGGGATGCCAATGAAACCTGGCTGGTATTGATGGGAGGGGCCTTGTTTGGGGCTTTTCCCTTGGCTTATGGCACGGTTCTGAATGCGCTCTATCTGCCCGCGGTGGTGATGATTGTCGGGCTAATTTTGCGGGCGGTAGCCTTTGAATTTCGGGAGAATGCTAATCGCAAGTTGTTTTGGAATTGGGCCTTTGGGGTCGGGAGTTTTCTGGCGGCCTTGGGCCAGGGTTTTGCCTTGGGAAGTATTTTTGAAGGGATTGCCGTAGATGCAGCGGGGCATTTTGTCGGGACGATGTGGGACTGGCTGAGTTGGCGGTCAATTCTGGTCGCATTAACTCTCATCCAAGGCTATGTCCTGATTGGCTCTACTTATCTGATTATGAAAACCACGGGTAGTCTCCAACTGGTTCACTTTAAGACGGCTAAACTTGCAGCCTGGACGACCTTAATCGGGGCCGGCTTTATTACAATTAGTACCCCAATTCTCTCCGACCATATTCGCCCGACCCTGTTTGAGCCACCCCTTGTCTTTATCTTTTTGGGAATACCATTGTTGGGGATTTTCTTGATTGGGCTATTGTTGCAAAGTCTGGGCAAGCAGGAAGAACGAATGCCCTTTATTTTGACTATCTTGATTTTTATGTTGTCCTTTGTCGGCCTGGGCCTGGTAATTTTCCCCTACATCATTCCTCCCAGTGTCACCATCTACCAGGCCGCGGCGGCTCCCAGTTCCCTGGTCTTTATGATTATTTTTATCGGGTTCTTAATCCCAATTATGTTGTTCTACAACATCTACAATTACGTGGTCTTTCGGGGGAAGGTCACACTCTCAGGTGAGGCTGAATAAGTTGCCGGGGCGGGGCTGAGTAAATTGGATCAAAGTCATCGGATGCTCCCTTTGGGCTAAGATCAACCGGGACTCTTATGGTTCAGACTGGGACAGGTTCAGGCAGCCTTTAGGTCAAAACCAACTAAGCCGACCCTGACCAGGCCTGAGACTTACTGCATAGCGTAAATCTGATCACCCGTCAAAGCCGACTCAGTTAAACCACTGTTGAGAATTTTATCAGACTGTCGTTAACGAAAACCCACAGCCGCCTGCCACACGAAGGCCAAAGCTAAGAATAAGACGGGAATAACGGGTAAAACATCTACAAGGGGATCAAAGATGGAGTAGGCTTCTGGGAGTTTAGCCAAGAACATCATCGCTTCCATAGTCGTTTTATTATCCTCAGTTTGTTGTCGCGGTGTGTAGGCGTATTTTAACATTAGGATTCCCAAATTCCCCCCCTAGTCCTGAAATATGCCATGAAGCCTTAGCCCTTTTCATCAGGGAGAACTAAACTGACCCGGCCTGGAGGCAAGGCAAAATTATTGTAACCAACCAATATTGCAAGTATCGGATTACTAGCCTAGGATTCATCCCAATTTCCCTAAAGGCAACATCGCAATCCTACCTGAGTCAAGAACGATTCAAGGCTGTAACTTTAGCAAAATCAATACCCCACGTTCCAAATTCCAGAAGGATTGCTCTATCTCCCCAGTACAAATCATACTGTTCTTCTGGAAGACTACGCCAACATCTAGAAACAGAACAATCAATTGACTGGACTTAATTTCAGGCTCATGAACTCAAATAAACTCTTGAATTTCTAGTGTTTTCTCTAATGAGTTCAAGATTAGTTTTTTGACTTCGCTTCTGAGATTTCTCCCAGCTAATTCCAGCATCAGAAAATAGGTCATAATAGCGTTGTTTAGACCGATAAACGACACCATAATTCAGATCTAGATGAGTGAGTAACTCTTTCGGATTTTATTCATTAAACCCACCTCACAAACCATAAAAACCTGTGGAAAACTCTGGGGATAACCGGGGCCTGGGATGTTGTTGGGCTTACACCTCCTTAATGACTCCTTAATGGGATTCGTGGAAAGTGCGATTGATAACATCCAGGTGCTGCTCCTGGGTCAGTTTGATGAAATTCACGACATAGCTAGAGACCCAAAGCATTAACTGCGGGTAAAGCGCAGAATGATCCATCGCATCCACCAAGGTTTCTCAATTCAGGACAGTCACAATCAGGTGGAAGCCCCCAGCTTGGCAATACTCATCCAACAGCAAGGAATATAACGTTGATCAACTCCATCATCAAAGTGCCAACTCAACACCCCTTGCGGTAATCACCCTGATCATTCCAGGCCAGCGGCTGAAAAATGGGATGTTGTTTGTAACTACAAAGCGGGGTAAACTCATGAGAACCTGAAGATGCGGGCTCAACTTTTTCAAGAGACAGGGCCTGTTCAGCCATCAGTTTTTGCCCCCTTGAATTAATCGGCAAACTTAGAGTCAAGGGGTTAGGATCGCTGGGCCTGGGCAAAAAACTTTTCCAGACAACGGACAAAAATTTCTACTCCCAGGCCCAGAACCGTTTCATCAAAATCAAAGCGGGGGTGATGATGGGGGAAATCTAACCCTAATTCTGCATTCGCTGAACCTAAAAAGAAATAGCAACCAGGCACTTGCTGTAAGAAAAATGACATATCCTCAGCGGCCATGGTTTGACATTCAGGCACAACGCCCAATTCCGTCTCAATCACTGTTGTCGCTACGGAGCGGACTAACTCGGCCATGGTTGGATCATTGATGGTCGCCGGATACATCCGTTGATAATTCAATTCATACTTCGCCCCGTGACAGGCACAAACTCCGGCAATAATTTCCTCAATCCGTTGGGGTAATTTATCAGCCAATTCAGGATTGAAATAGCGCACTGTCCCACTGAGGGAAGCCGTATCGGCAATAATATTTTTGGCCGTCCCCCCATGAAAGGATCCGACAGAAATCACCGCAGTATCCAGGGGGTTAATATTGCGCGCCACAATGGTTTGCAGGGTGGTGACAATTTGGGAGGCTACTAGCACCGCGTCAATGGTTTGTTGGGGAATTGCCCCATGCCCGCCTTTGCCCAACACTTGACAATGGAAAAACTCAGCCGCGGCCATGAAAGGCCCACTCCGTACCCCGACAGTGCCCACAGGCAAAACATTCCAGACATGGAGGCCAATAATCGCATCCACTTTAGGGTTATCCAGCACCCCGGCCTGGATCATCGGTTTCGCCCCCCCAGGCCCCTCTTCGGCGGGTTGGAAAATAATCTTGACGGTTCCGGCAAAGTCAGGATGTTGGGATAAGTAACGGGCAGTGCCGAGGGCAATGGTTGTGTGGCCATCATGACCGCAGGCGTGCATTACCCCGTCATGGCTAGAGCGATAGGGAACTTGATTTTCTTCCTGAATCGGTAGAGCATCCATATCCGCCCGAATCCCTAAGACTGGGCCGGGCCGGGAACCTTCTAGGATCGCAACAATTCCAGTTTCGGCAATTCCGGTTTGATGGGGGATCCCCCATTCCCGCAGTTTCTCGGCTACAAAGCTGGCCGTGAGTTGTTCCTTAAACGCCAGTTCAGGACGTTGATGCAGGTAGCGTCTCCAGGCCACTAGTTCTGGTTGCAAGGCTTTAATAGCGGGGCGTAAGGATTGGTGCAGGCTTGGCTCTGTGGTCTGGCTTGGGGGAGGTTGCGACAGAGAAAGCGGTAAGGTAGAGGCCATGGATCTGACTCAAGAACAACAATATGGGAGGGGACAAAAAATAGTTTTAATTTCAGTCTATCGCTCAATCCTCTCCCCTAATGAAGCCGGAAACTCTACAGTGGAGATAGCACAACTTCATCGTTCCTTATCTGAGTACCCATGTTCACGATTGATCTTGTTTTGAAAACAACCCCCATTCCCTTATCCGTGGAGCGCAAAGAAGAATCAGCCGCCCAGGCCCTCTATCGTGAACTCTTAGCTGCGGTGGCCCAGACTCCCGCCCAGATGATTGAACTCACCTGCGAAAAACAACCGGAAAAGAAAGTCGCGGTGCTGAGTTCAGAAATTGTTGGGATTCAACTGTCGCAAAAAGGTGCAGCCGGATCCTCAGGGCGGGCCCCCGGATTTTTTGCCCAACTCTTGGAGCAGTCTTAGGAATCCCCGCCCGACCCAATGCCCCAGTTTTCGGGATTGCGATACACTGCTGCCATGCCCCATGCCATTGATGTCCAGGATGTAAGTTTTGGTTGGTCATCCCAGGCCCTGCTGTTGAATCACTGTCATCTACAGATTCCGGCGGGAGAGTTTTGGATGCTGTTGGGGCGCAATGGCAGTGGTAAATCAACCTTAATGAAGCTTTTGGCCGGGCTGTTGTTACCCCAAACAGGATATGTTCACATTCATCAGCCAGTCGGGTTTGTGTTTCAAAATCCAGATCAGCAATTGGTGATGCCGACTGTGGGGGCGGATATTGCCTTTAGTCTGACCAATCAGGGCTTAACCTCAACCGAAGTGCGCTTACGAGTCCAAGATGCCCTGGCAACGGTGAACCTCTCTGGCCTGGCCCGCCGTCCCATCTATGCCCTCAGTGGGGGCCAAAAACAACGGGTAGCGATTGCGGGGGCGATTGCGAGACATTGCGAGGTTTTATTGTTAGACGAACCGACTTCCCTCTTGGATCCGGAAAGTCAGCAAGAACTCTTAGCCAATGTGCGGGAACTGGTGACACAACGGGGGATGACGGCTCTTTGGGTCACACATCGTTTAGAAGAATTAGAAGCAGCGGATGGGGCGGTGGTGATGGAAAGCGGACAGGTGATTGAACAGGGGCCACCCAGTCAGCTAAAGCATATTCAGGAATATAAACTCAGCCAGGCCTGTTGTTAAGGGGTGTTGGATTCCGGCAGGCGAGCTTGACGTTTTTGGGCCATAAAACTGGCTTTCACCTCTTCTAACCAATCTATTAAAAGGTCACGCAGGGCCTGGCCGACCTGTTGTTGTTGCAATTCATAGCTGAGGGTTGTCCCAAATTTCTGGACAAGTTGACTGGTGAGGAGGGCAGCGGTCTTGTCTTCGGATTCCAGCCGGGTGAGGACTTGATAAACCCGATTGGTAATTTCGCTAGCCAGTTGGGCTGACCACTGTTGGGGAATGGTTTGTAACCCTGGAAAATTAGCCAGTTGGCGATAGGGTGGGGCCTGGCGGAGGGCTTGATCCACGTTGTATTGAATCAGTTTTTCCAGTTCTGGGCGCAGTTGGGGGAGGACTTTTTTCAGGGTCACTTGCAAGACTAGGGCAGCCATTTCCCCAAGCTCATCAATTTCGTTGCCAGGATGAAGGGGTTGCTGGCCGGATTGTGCCCCTTGACTAGGTAAAAAGCGCATGAACTGACCGCGGCGAATCGCTGCCTGCATTTGGGAGAGGACTTGGATCACCACAACTTCCGTCACATCATCGGCAATGGTGGCTACGATCCCTTGTGAGGCTTGTTTCCGAATCCGTTGCAGGCTAATAATTTGAGCTTGGTCGAGGCGAATTTCCACCGGAATGATCCGTAACCAGGCCCAGCCGGGAGCAATCCACCAAAAGGGAAAAAAGAGCAGCCCATCATACCAGCGGATAATCATGGCATCAAACCAGCGCAGCCTGGCCTGGTGACGACTCATCCAAAAGGTGCGGGCGAAAAACTCAAGGCAAAAGATCAGCCCGAAGGGAATATCTAAGACCCCAAAATTATCAATATATTCCCCGTCTTCTCCGATGCCTCGGTAATAATTGGCGGCCATCAAGGGGCGAATGGTGCGATTAAACCAGGCCAGGTTAGTGGCTCCGGTGACGGAGTTGATGTAGCGATCACTCCAAAACTGTTCAAAGGCTGCTTTGGAGGAAACATTGCGTTTGGTGCTGAAGACCCGGAGCCGCATTTGGTTTTTAATCCGCTCCAAACTGCCGGACTTATTGGCAATGGCAAAGGGATTGGTATCTACCATTTCAATACTGCCGGCGCGGAGGGCGGCTAAGATGCTCTCGGTTGCTGGGCTGCTGTAACCTGTTCTCTCAATGCTGGCTTCTAGTTGATCAACCAGTTCCAGATAGGCCTGGGTGTCGCGGTGGGGTTCAATGCCTTTAATCGGGTCGTAGAATTTGGTTATGTCTAGGGGCATGGGAATGTATAGCACCCGATTCACTAAGGGAATGGAAACACGCCCCTGTAACCAAAAATCTCGCCAGGGAACATAGCTGAGATTAAATAAAACCAATAGTAAATTTGCACTGGCCAAGATGGCCATCAACCGTTCATAGGTGCGATTAATTACTTTTAGCCCCATAGTCCCTCCCGAACCCACTGATCTAGTCTAGTGATGCAGCCGGGCCAAAAATTAAGAAGGGGTTAAAGTAATCCTATAAAACTAGCTGGCCATCATTTGTATTGTGTGTCTGAGTATCCTCATTTAGCTGATTCTGTGGATAAGAGCATTACCATTAGAGATGAGATTCATAATCATTGCCATCAAGGCCTGGGTTGTCGGAACAAGAAATGTATGATTGATGGTCTTATTGATTACATCCGAAACTTTTTATCCTGACAATCTAGAGCTAATTACTTGTCTGCATAGGCAAAAACTAAAAATTTCTCCAGGCCCGCTATCCAACAACGTTCCTAAAGTCTGATATTTACCAGTTAGTAGAGTTTTAAACAATAACTCAAGAACTCAAATATATTTACTTTTAAATTTTTAGTCCAAAGTAATTCAACTAAGAGCATCAGCAAACACTACTCAATCTAAATTAGCGAACCAGGCCGATGACTCTGAAATATCTTCAAAATGTACTATTGCTTTACCTAACGCTTAAAGCTCCTCAGATGATAACTTTGATTTGGAAACTTATTCCCTAATATAGCCTCATTCAAATCTAGCCATTGGGAAAAATTTGGGGTGTTGGCTACAGCTTGGAGGAGATTTTGCCCTGCTTCAGTGGTTTGGCACGCTTCGATCCCAATCACCTGTGGTCAAGCCAGGCCTGGGGATAAATTGGTTGCGGTGGCTAAGTCTTCATAAATACACTCTCTGGACTTGATCATCAAAATGGATGTCGTCAGGCAGATCAACCCCAACCCCTTGGAATCGAGAAGCCAAAAGTAACAACCCTCACCACAGCCGTACAACTCGGTATGGATGGAGATAGACATAAACCTCTGCAAAAAATTCGCCATGGAATCCGCCATCGGGTTGCATCTGGGCTTCAATAAATACAATCGGCAAGCCAGGATTCTCATCAATCGGGGTAAACACACCATCAATCCGATATTCCGATCCCTTAACCACAGGCGCACGATACTTAAAATCACAGTTTTAGGGCAGATCAGGTATCAATTCCGTAATCAAACGAGCCTGAAATAGAAAAATCGCCTAAAATAGCTTATCGGTTTTCATCAACGCTCCTGACTCATGTCACTGGCAAATCAACACACCTGACTAGGTTAGGACAATCTTAAATAAATGAAGGGAATCACGTTGCAGCGAGTGAAAGCATGGCTCACCCTCCCCGGCCTGGTGTTTACGGTCATTATTGTCAGTGCAGTCATTGTGGTCGGGAGTTCTGTCGTGCCGAGTCGCGCCACTGCCCCCCCTATCATTCCCTTACCCACCGTTTGCCAGGCCCGGCTGAAATCTCCAGAAATTTCCTGGCAAGTTCCCGAAGATGTGGAAGGAAATTTAGAACAGAACAACTTAAATGTAGTCCAACGGGCGGCGGATATCTTTGCCTGGCAGGAATTTATCGCCTTGAATTGGCCGGCTAAATCGGGGGTCAGAGGGGTTCCGGATCAGGCGGTTGGGATCAATACCCCAGGCCAACGGGTTTGGGAAACCTGGAAAGAAACCAGTGAAGTCTATTTACCTGATGGCCGTCAACCCTTGCCGTGGAATGCTACGGCCCCCTTACCCCCAGGCCTGGTTAACGGAAAACCCTTAAAACTTCTCTATCGCCAAAGCAAAGTGGATGAAGTGTTATCCGATGAATTTCAACCCACGAAAGCCGATCTCGCCTTACCCGGAACGTTGACGGATCAAAAAGGTCGGATTGTCCGCTACGAAATTCGGATGAACCAAATCGCCTTTGATTATGTGGTGCAAAACAAACTTTACGATGCCAACCACCAGGCCAAGTTGGATACCTTTAACTTTCCCAATGGGGCAATTTTAATTAAAGCGGCCTGGCGAGAAGTCAATCCACAGGAAGAAAAACGATTTCATACCGTTTCGGCCTACGTTTCTGATCGTTCTGATCTCACCCAAGCCACCTATCAAGAAAAACGGATGGGCCTGGTGGGCTTTCACATTATGCATAAAACCGCCAGCGCGCCCCAGTGGATTTGGTCAACCTATGAGCAAGTGGAGAATGTCCGGGGTGAAAATCCTTCCTTTTTTAATCCCCACTGTCCCGATTGTCTGGCGAATCATCAAACCC
Source organism: Pseudocalidococcus azoricus BACA0444 (assembly GCF_031729055.1). NCBI lineage: Bacteria > Bacillati > Cyanobacteriota > Cyanophyceae > Acaryochloridales > Thermosynechococcaceae > Pseudocalidococcus > Pseudocalidococcus azoricus. Next base: position 11,986 of record NZ_JAVMIP010000013.1, read on the forward strand.
AGGCCCATGTCCCCAATCAAGTTATCCGCTTAACCCCGATTCCCAACCAAGACCCCGATTGCAACCAACCCACCCAGGCCAAGGATAATGTGGTCGAACTCAATAAAACCATCCAAGCCGGTCTGAAAAATTCCGTCTGGCAACATTACGAACTGATCAACACCCAATGGCCCTTACCGAAAGCCAAAACTGATTCCACTCCCGAAACGGTTTTCCAGGTTAATCCGGCCCTCTTAGCCAACACCACGATGGAGACCTATATCCAGAAAACCTCCTCCTGTATGGGCTGTCATGCCATTGCTCGCAGTGTGAATCCTAACCAGTATGCCGCCTCAGACTTTACCTTTACCCTGGCCTATGCCCAACCCCAACCTGCTCAGACGCAAATGATTCCCCCCCCTGCCAAACCCATCTCGGCCTGGGATACAGAGCATTGGAATAGTATTCTGCGGGGCTATCAGCTAACCACCCAAACCTATGAACTCTTGCCGAAAAATGTCCCCGTGGCCAAACTCCATTGCCAAAGCTGTCACTTAAATGGGGGTGGAAATCCGAAAGCCTCGGCCTGGTTGGGGATGATGTCAAAGTATGAATATCCCCAAACCACCAACTTACAAAAACGGATCAATCAATGCTTTGCCCATAGCCTCAATGGCCACCCGTTCCCAATTACGCCCAATCAACCGGAATTCACAGCGTTTATTAGCTATATGCAATGGCTGGATGAACAGGCCCAAGTCTTAGAAATACCCCGCCCGAAAACGCCCTTTCCGCCGATTCCCCAACTCACAGGCAATGCACAACGGGGGCAAGCCATTTTTCAGCAGAAATGCAGTTTTTGTCACAACACAAGCGGGCAGGGACGTTATCAAAGTGATACCTATTACCGGCCAGCCCTTTGGGGTCAACAGTCATTTAACAAATTAGCTGGCCTGGCCCGAGTCCCGACCCTCGCTGAGTTTATCCATGGGAATATGCCCTATCAGTTTGATGGTAATCTGACTCCCCAGGAGGCCTGGGACTTAGCGACCTTCATTGACAACCAGGAACGGCCCAGTGGGACAGCCAACTCTGAAAAATAATCAACTCCTGGGAGATTCAGAATTTTCTTCTTGGCGCGGTGATTTACGCTTGGGGTATCGCTGGCATCATGACCGCACCGAGGTAATCCAGGCCTATGCCAAAGCTCCCCTGAGGATTCAACGCCCCTTTTATCCCGAATCTCCCCAAGTCTGCCATAGCGTAATGCTCCATACGGCCGGCGGGATGGTCGGGGGGGATCGTCTTAATGTCCAACTCGATCTCCAGGCCCAGGCCCAGGTACTCTTAACCACGGCGGCGGCCAGTAAAGTCTATCGCGCCCCCATTCACCCCGTCAGCCAAACCATTGAACTGAATATTGCTCCCCAGGCCTGTTTAGAATGGCTGCCCCAAGACACCATTATTTTTAACCAGGCCCGCTATCACCAATCCATGCGGGTGAATTTAGCTCCGGGGGGCCTTTGGCTGGCCTGGGAGATGACTCGGTTTGGACGCACCGCGCGGGAGGAAATTTTTACGGCGGGAAATTGGCAATCCCATACGGAAGTCTGGCAGGATGGCCTTCCCCTCTGGATTGATCGGCAATGGCTCCCTGGCACATCTGAGACGTTCTATGGCCTGCATGGCTTAAATGGCTGTCCCGTTGTGGGAAGTTTAGTGTTCATTGGTCAAGAGGTTAGCAGTACCGTCATTCAGGAAGCCAGAGTATTATGGCCAGGCCCGCTGACGGATATTGGCGTAAGTCGCTTAGCCGCCGGGATGATTTGTCGCTATCGAGGTCAAGATCGAGGAGCCGCCCAGGCCTGGTTTATCGCTGTTTGGGGGCTATTGCGAGTATTATTTTTAGGGCGTGTTGTTTGTGTACCCAGAGTTTGGGGAGTCTAAAAATTAATGCAACTGACACCACAGGAAAAAGACAAGTTACTAATCTTCACCGCTGCCTTGGTGGCCGAACGTCGCCGGGCCCGCGGCCTGAAGTTAAATTATCCCGAAGCCATCGCCTATATCAGTGCCGCAATTTTAGAAGGAGCCAGAGACGGCCGCACTGTCGCAGACTTAATGAGCTATGGGGCAACCCTCTTAACCCGCGAAGATGTGATGGACGGTGTCCCAGAAATGATTGTCGAAGTTCAAGTTGAAGCCACCTTTCCCGATGGGACAAAGTTAGTCACCGTCCACAATCCAATTGCCCTCTAAGGTTCATGTCGCCGCAGTGGAGACGGTTCAGACAATCAGGTTGTTAGTCGCATGAAATATTAGAATCGTTACATCCCTCTGTTTTAGGGTAGTTCTAGTGGTTCATCCCCCCGAGGAATTACCTGATGAATATGTCCCTAGTCCCCCTAGATTCTGATCAGCAGCGTCTTGAGGAAATCCGCCAGGCCGAGCGGGCCATCAGCCGCTTAATTCAAGCGCAACACGTTAACACCAATCAAGGTAAACTCGTCAGCCAAGCAAAAGATTGGGGTTGGCAAGTGGTCAAAGGTGGTGGAAAACATCCGGTCAAAGCCATTCGGCCTGGATATTCACCTGTGGTAATTTGCGGCCATGGCAGCAGCCGAACCTTGAAACGGGGAACAGCCTTGGGGATTTTACAAGCTCTGGCAGAACCAATCCGGGCAGAACTGAATCGAGCCGCCCAAACTATCCTTGAGCAGATCACCCAGCAAAAACTGACGCACCAGGAGGCCCGAATTGCTACCCTAGAAGCTGAACTGATGCATTTCCAGGCCGAAGCAGAAACTGGATTGGCCTTAGCCGCAGAAGTCGAAGCTCGCAATGGGATTCTCAACCGCCAAATGACAAAACTCCTGCATGAGCGGCTGGAGCTAGACGTAACAAAGCAGAAATTGATGGCTATCATCCAAGAACGGCAGCAAATTGAAGCAAAGTTTGCCCTATTTATTGCCGACTTTGAACAGTTAGAAATGATCTTAGATCGGGTTACTTTGTTTGCCGAGGCATTGCCTGAAGCCTATCAGCGACAACTCTTGCAAATTTTGCACCCCATCAAACCCGTTGCCTAAAGTTCGCCCCAAAGGAGCCATTCAGCCATACCAGACATTGAGGAGAACAAGATGGAACATGACCAGTCCGCCGTCCGGAAAGTTAGCGAAGTTAAAAAACTCCTGCATCAGTCGCAACGAAACCAGGCGGAGCTATTAACGTTAACCACAAACTTAGTTCAGGCCAAGGAACAGGAATTAACCCAAGACTTACAAACCCTCAGTCACTTACCCATCATTCCCCAATCGGCCTGGACAATTAGCCTAATGCGGCGGCAGTTTAAGAATTTTCCCACCGCCCGTCAGCATTTTCGCCAACTTTATGATATCAGAGCCAACAACTGGCAGACCTTGATCGAGCGAGTGAATGTGATTGAGACTGCCTTGGTTCATCTAGGGTTGACTATCCGCTAATCAGAATCCGCAAGCAGCGTATAGATTAACCCATGCCTTAGGTTAGGTGCTGGCAGCAGTTTCCCCCTAGCCAATATTCACCTCTGTACCGAGTTCCACCTCTTCAATTTTGTGGCCATTCCCATTTTCAAAATAGGGTTTACTGGCGAGCTTGTGGTTTTCACCATAGTTTTCAATCAACCGAATTGTTCGGCCCACTTCACAGGGTAAAACCACGACCAAGGCCCCTGGGCTAGCTGTCCCCAAGGCCTGGTTAATGGCGGTCACTTCGTCGTGGATAATTTCATAGGTACAGTGGTGAGGAACTCGGATCACACCCATTTCAATAAAATGAGCCGCATCACCGCGGGGCCGACCACGGGTATCATCATCTTCTTTGATCAGAATCCGATTAAAGATTTTGGCAGACAACTCCCCAAGTTGGGCTAAGTCTTCATCGCGCCGATCCCCAGGCCCGCCAATCACCCCAATCCGTTCACCTGGCCATTTTTGGACAAACTCTCCCACGGCTTCATACCCAGCGGGATTATGGGCATAGTCAACCAAGGCACTAAACTCACCTAAATCAATCAAGTTCATCCGGCCGGGGGTTTGCTCCACGGACATCTTAAAGGTGGTCAGGGCAGTGCGAATATCGGTAATTGAGATGCCTTGGGCATAGGCCGCTAAACAGGCTGCTAAGGCATTGGCAATCATGAAGTTGGCCCGGGCTCCCATCGTCATCGGCACATTCACAGCCTGCTCAATTCGGAGCGTCCAATCCCCCTTCAAAATTGAAAGATAACCATTTTCATAGACCGCCGCCAGGCCCCCCGATTCAATGTGCTCTTTAACCAGGCGATTCCCCGGATCCATCGAAAAAAAGGCAACCTGGGCTTTCACCTGTTCGGCCATATCGGCCACCAGGGGATCATCGGCATTCAAAACCGCATAGCCCGCAGGCCAGGCCGACTCGACCACAACCGCCTTCAAATCTGCCAATTGCTCAACCGTATCAATATCCCCAATCCCTAAGTGATCGGCCTGGACATTCAGAACCACCCCGACATCACAGTGATCAAAGCCCAAGCCAGAGCGCAAAATCCCGCCCCGCGCCGTTTCTAAAACCGCAATTTCCACCGTTGGATCCCGGAGAATGAGTTGCGCGCTTTGGGGGCCAGTGGTATCCCCTTTTTCCACCAGGTAATCGCCAATATAAATCCCATCGGTGGTGGTGTAGCCGACATTTTTTCCGGTTTGTTTACAGATGTGGGCAATTAGGCGGGTCGTCGTGGTTTTGCCGTTGGTGCCGGTAATCGCCAAAATCGGAATCCGCGACGGCTGGCCGGGGGGAAAGAGCATATTCAAGACCGGCTCGGCCACATTCCGGGCAATGCCGCGACTTGGGCAGGTGTGCATCCGAAACCCTGGGGCCGCATTGACTTCCACAATCACCCCCCCCACGTCCGGCATCGGCTTGGAAATATCGGGGCTAACTACATCAATCCCGGCAATATCTAGGCCAATGGTACGAGCCGCCCGTTGACAAATCCAAACATTTTGGGGATGGATTTCATCCGTATGATCAACCGCAATCCCCCCGGTGCTGAGGTTGGCGGTAAAGCGCAAATAACAAACTTGTCCTTCGGGCAGAACAGTTTCCAAGGTGTAATTTTGCCGATCCAGTAGTTCCCAACTGTCATGATTCATCTCAATTTTAGTCAGGACGTTATCATGGCCTTCGCCCCGCTGGGGATCCTGGTTCGTAATATCAATCAATTCTTGAATCGTGGAGTGACCATCACCGACCACATGGGCTGGCACTCGCTCCGAAACCGCCACCACTTTGCCATTGATCACCAGCACCCGGAAATCTCGGCCGGGGTGATACCGCTCGACAATCACCGATTTGGAAACACCACTGGCAATTTCAAAGGCTTCCTCGGCCCGTTCGATGGTTTCAATATCCACGGAAATGCCCCGCCCATGATTGCCATCCAGGGGTTTAATCACAATCGGATAGCCACCAATATCCTGAATCGCATCTTCCAATTCATCAAGGTATTCAATCACGACACCCTTGGGAACCGGGATACCTACATCGGCCAGGAGTTTTTTCGCCCCTTCTTTATCGCCCGCTAACTCAACCCCTAGAATCCCAGTCAAATCGCTGAGGGTGGCCTGCATCCGGTGACTGTGAACCCCATAGCCAAACTGGATGATAGAGCGGCTACTCAGTTCTTGCCAGGGGATATTCCGGGCTTCCGCTTCTTTAACTAGGGTATCGGTACTTGGCCCCAAGGAGGCTTTGGCTTTGAAATCCCGTAAATCCGCTAAGTCTTGCTCCAGTTCCCGCTGCGGATATGTCCCCGTATCAATAATGCTTTGGCAAAGTCTGACGGCGGCCCGGCCGGCATATCGTCCCGCTTGCTCATTCTGGTATTCAAAAACGACTTGATAAATGCCTTCAGTCCCCGTCATCCGCGTCCGACCAAACCCCACAGGCATCCCGGCCAATTCCTGTAACTCTAAGGCAACGTGCTCAATGACATGACCGAGTAAGGTTCCCTCCCGCAAGCGCATTAAAAACCCCCCCTCATGGCCTGGGGAGCAATGATGTTGGTATAGGCTCGGTAAAATACGCACCAGGCCATCCACAAAGCCAGGAATTAAATTGGATGTAGTTTCGGCCAACTCCTCTAAATCCAAGCGCAAAATGATCAACTTACCCCGGCGGATACTCCAATAGTTGGGGCCACGCAGCGTTTGAATCTTGAGAATTTTCATAGGAAACCAGGCGCAAGGGGAGTAAAATCTGCCACCATTCTAGTCTTAGAGTTAGGAGGGCGGTAAACTGTTTGTGGTGAACAGTTCGGTTGCAACTAAATCCTAAAGAGACGGCAAGCTGGAGCTTTGATGTTGAACTTGATGGGTATTCAGGTTGTAGCAATCGGCATGGCTGAGGATATGCACTCGCAAATTGTAAATACTTAACGGCGAAGTGACTTCCACTTGGCTGAAATTGGTATAGTTGACATCCCGCGGATCCACAATCGTCACGGCGCCTTTACCCATCACCCGCACCGTTCCATCCGGCTCAAACAGGGCACAGGTATCTTCATCAATTCCAATCCCTAGCTTATCGGGGTGGGCAGAAATGGCACTGATCAGGCGGGCTAAACGATTCCGGTTGTGAAAATGCTGATCCACAATCACATCGGGAATAATCCCCAGGCCCGTGGCCATATCCACCAAGGAGCGATTCGGGGGTTCATTGCTCCCTCCACTGGCAATCATGACATGGCCCATCACTGCCGCCCCCGCACTTGTTCCTGCTAACACCGATTGGCCTTGCCAAACCTGAGTCCGTAATTGCTCCAGGAGTGGGGTTTCATCCAGCAGGGCTGAAAGTCGGAGTTGATCTCCCCCAGACATGAACAAGCCACTACAGCGGGCCATTTTGGCCAGGATTTCTGCCGATTCAGCATCACTGCGATCCGCGACCAAAAGAATTTCGACATCCTTGGCCCCAATTTCCATAAAGATGTCGTGATAGAGCCGCCCCATGGCATCGGGTTCTCGAGAGGCGGAGGGAATAACCCCAATGACAGCATCACTTCCCCCGGAGCGTTGGACAAATGCAGTTAAAATTTGTCGCCCCCGAACTTTATCTTCTGCCCCGCCGATGGCCATCACAGCACATTTTAAGGCAGGGGAAACTGGGTTCCGAGCAAATAGGGATTCAAGTTGTAGCATAGGCAGGTGAAAGGAAGGAGCGACCAAAATCTAGCCGGGTTCCTCAGCAGGGGGCCGCGCTCGATGTGGTGTGATACAGAGAATGATGCCAGATTATTTAGAAAAACTTAAGGACTTACCTCAATTTAATTTAACTTTTAACAGATGGTCATCCCTGAAGTCGGCATTGGCGGCTACATTTTGGGGTGGGAAAAGGCCCCGGCCGGGGATGAGGGCGATGATTAACCATTTCGAGAGGATCGGTTTGGACTTAACGTATTCCCTCCGCAGGGGCCAGCGCAGAACTAGAAGATTTCCGATTAAAGATGCCCCATTAGGCTTGACAAAATGAATCAAAAATCTAGGTCATCCCCTCTCTAAAGGCACTCCACGACCTCGTTATACTGATTGAGAACCGTCTGTCTAATCCTGTATGTCGCGATTGCGGGCTTTGCAAGCTTATATTTTGGTGCGATTGTTATTGGCTCCACTGATGCTGTTAACCATTGTCACCATTGTGTTTTTGCTCTTGCGGGCTACCCCTGGAGATCCGGTTGATGCCATTTTGGGGCCACGCGCGCCTGTAGCTGTCAAAGAAGCACTGCGGGAACAACTTGGCCTGGCGGCTCCCCTCTGGGAACAATATTTTAAGTATTTGGGGCAGTTACTCCATCTCAATTTAGGTACATCTCTAACTAGCCAAGGGGAACCTGTAGTCAGCATTATCCAGGCCCATTTTCCAGCTACAGCCGAACTAGCCCTTTACAGTTTGGGGTTAGCATTTTTGCTTGGGATTGGGGTTGGAACTGTGGCAGCGGTGAACCGGAACAGTATTTGGGATGTGGGGGGGCGGTTGTTTGGGATTGTCACCTATGCCTTGCCCTTATTTTGGCTGGGGATGCTTTTACAATTAGTCTTTGCCGTAGAACTGCGCTGGCTCCCCTTGGGAACTCGATATCCGGTCACATTACCACCACCTCAGGGTTGGACAGGACTTTATACGATTGATAGTTTACTCAGTGGGCAGTGGCAGGAGCTAGGAATTTCCATCTATTATCTGATTCTGCCGGCCTTGAGTTTAGGGATTGTTCTGAGTGGGATTTTTGAGCGGATTGTCCGAGTTAACTTGCAGCAAACTCTCCAGGCCGATTATGTCGAAGCGGCCAGAGCCAGGGGCATCCCAGAAATCAAGATTTTATTCAACCACGCGCTGAAAAATGCCTTCATTCCCGTGATTACGGTCTTGGGGTTAACCTTTGCCAGCTTGTTGGGTGGGGCAGTGTTAACAGAGGTAACATTCTCATGGCCAGGCCTGGGCAACCGTCTTTATGAGGCAATCTCCCTGCGCGACTATGCCACAGTCCAAGGCATCATGGTCTTTTTTGCGGTAATTGTGGTCGTAGTTAGCCTGATGATTGATATTTGCAACGCCTGGATTGATCCACGTATCCGCTATTAGCCCTTAGAACCAGCCTTTTTTGGAGAGAACATAGGTGTTATAAAACTCCTGATCTGGCTTGGCTAGATATATGATTCCTTCAATTAGGCCAATAATGCCCATGACAACCCCACCAAATCCGCAAGTTAACACAGTTACCAATAACATCACCAACCCTTCAGTGGTATAGCCGAGAATAAATTTATGGATCCCCAACGCACCTAAGAGGATGCCACAAATTCCCGCCGCAATTTTTTTCCCAGAGACATCAGTGCTATTCATCAGGCCACTCCCAACCAACAAAATTTAAGGCAAAGAAGACACCTATAAAACTAAGAGTAAATGGGGTGGGTTTCAAGAATTATTTGAGTTTCTTAAGATTCCAGGCTGATGCACTCTAACTGGCAATAACGGATAAGTTTTCTCCTAGACCATTTTGGGCAGATGATCGGCGGAACCCCCTGTCTAGGTTGAATCGGGCTAAAGTTAAGCTACGTTCTCCAAATACGGCCTCAACTCGACACCAGCCAACAAACCCAAGCAGCCCTGAGAGATTTTCTAACTTTTTTAGCAGAGTACCAGGATGCGGCCCGAGCCAACCTAGCTCTGATTTCCCAGGCCCTAACCCTTGACCTGGCTTTCAGGATCCATCACAAAGATTGGCTAGAGATCCCCATTCCAACTCCTAGGTAATGTTCTATCCCAATAGCAGTAACGATTTCTACCGGTTTGTTTGGCGGCATAAAGGGCATGATCAGCTTGGGCAACGAGGGCCTGGAGAGAGGAGTCAGGATCGGGGATATGTGCGGTAATACCAAGGCTAAGGGTCACGGTCTGAGCAATGGCTGAATGGTGATGGGGCAGGTTCAACTGACGAATGCCTAATTGGATTCTATCTGCGACTGCTAAGGCCCCGGCCAGGTTGGTATTGGGTAAAATCAAGGCAAATTCTTCTCCGCCGTAGCGAGCTACTAAATCTCCAGCCCGATTGACGGTTTTCTGTAAGGCTAGGGCAACCTTTTGCAAGCAACTATCCCCAGCAATATGGCCATAGTGGTCGTTATAGGCTTTGAAGAAATCAATATCACAGATGATCACGGCGAGGGGCTGTTGTTCCCGGTTCATCCGTCCCCATTCTTGGTTGAGATATTCGTCAAAGTGACGGCGATTGGCCACCTGAGTTAACCCATCGTAGCGAGCCAGATATTCAAGTTCCTGATTAGCAGCTTGCAACTCGCTGTTGGCGGCCTGGAGAGATTCATAGAGTTCGGCCTGTTGAATGGCAATTGCTAGTTGTTGGCAAATTCTAGCGATAAGGCGGCCATCATCATCAGTCCAACTGGAAATAGGGGCTTGGCTTTGAACAATCAAAAGTCCCCAAAGATAAGAATTTCCCCCCCTAGCTTGATTGATCGGCGCAATAATTTTGGCCTGAATATCATCATCTGTGAGGTTGGGAATCCAACAGGTATCGCAACGGGATTGATGCCCGCGATCAACAAGGCGATAGTCTCCCATCAAATAATCTGACCAGCACATACCGGGCAGTTCAAAGTTGAGCCAGCAGCGATTGTGGAGAGATGTTAATCCTGCCTCTAGGGATTCGGCCAGGGTTTCAGCATGGTAGTTTGGGAGAATTCTTAGCACCAGAACCCGATCTGCGCGGAGAAGATCGCGGATGTTTTCTACAGCTGAGTCAAGAATTAGATGCAGATCAAGAGAGCGGCGAATGTCATTGGTAATTTCGACAAAAACGCGTTCTTGTGCGGCTTGTTTGGCTAAGGCAAGTTCGGCATCTTTACGTTGATCAATGTCAATATGGGTTCCCAGCATCCGAGTGGGCTGTCCTTCAGCATCCCAGGCCACGATTTTGCCTGTCGATAAGACCCATTTCCAATCCCCAGCCTTAGTTTGAATTCGGAACTCCACACGATAGTGATCCAATTGCCCGCTGAGATAATCTTGCAGGGTTTTTAGGGTTGGGTCTCGATCCTCCGGGTGAAGACTGGCTTGCCAAGAGTCAAGGCTATGAACTAATTCACCGGGGGCATAGCCGAGCATTTCATCATAGCCAAAGTCGGTTTGGGCCTCGCCAGTCACAATATCGAGATCATAAAACCCTTGATTAGACGCTTCTAGGGCCAGGCGTAAACTGGTTTCTTTATCTCGAAGAGCTTGGCTGGTGCGTTTGCGCTCAGTTACGTCCATATAGGTTAAAACTACGCCCAGGCCTGGGATTGGAATTGGCGCGGCGGTGACATCTAACCAAATCAATTCGCCATCGGGACGTTGATACCCCATTTCAAAACCTTGAATTACCCGATTTTCGCGTAACGCAATCACGGCTGGAGAGTCCTGGCTGGGTATCAAGCTGCCATCACTGCGATAACAGAGCCATTGGTTATCCTCCAAAACCCACCGCTGTTGTTCCTCAAGATCTAGGTCAAGAATGTGTTTTGAAGCAGGGTTGGCTTCGATGATGTGGCCTTGCTCATCGGTAATCATGATTCCCACGGGCATGACTGCAAACAGAGTTTGGTATTTGAGACGGGCCGCTTCCAGTTCTAGTTCTAAGACTTTGCTTTGGGAAATATCTTGGATGATTCCCATCCCCCCGATCACCTGACCGGCATCATCAAAAATTTTGTTAATGGTTACCGAAACCCAAACTAAGGAACCATCTTTGCGGATATAGCGTTTTTCGAGTGTATAGGAATGGATTTCGCCAGCCATCAGGGCTTGAACTAGCGGTTGTTCGCGTTCTAAATCGGGAGGGTAAGTAATGGTACGAAAGCTGTGGTTTTGCAATTCAACTTGGGTGTAGCCTGTAATTGCCGTAAAGGCTTGATTTACCGATACAAACTCACCGGAAAGTTCACCATAGACAATCCCAAAGACAGCCTGCTCAAACAAAGCTCGGAAGCGTCCTTCACTGGCCTGGAGTGCAAGTTCTGCCTGTTTGCGGTTGCTAATGTCCTTAAAAAAAACAAAAGCGAATTGAATCTGCCCAGTGGCATCCCGGACAGCCGTGTGATAAACACTAACCCAGCGAATTTCTCCCGTTTTAGTGAGACACCGCTTTTCGAGTTGGTAATGATCACGGGTTCCAGCCAAACACTCATTAATAAAGGGTTGCTCCAGGCCAAGGTCATCGGGATGGGTAATGTGTGCAAACCCCAAGCATTTAAGTTTTTCTGCTGTGTAACCCAGGAGATTTTGTAAACAAGGATTACTCTGATCAATCCGAAAGTCTGGAGCACTACAGATGGCAATGCCCAACTCGGCCTGGTCAAAAATGGCCCGAAACCGCAGTTCACTTAACTCCGAGGCGAGGGTGACTTGTTTCCACGGTGAAATATCGCTAACGCGGACAAAGCTGTGGGGGTGGCCAGCAATGGTGACAGGTTTAGCAGCAATATTTCCCCAGAACCGATTGCCTTTTAGGGTTTGATATTCGATTTCCATTGTCCAAAACCCCTGGCTATGCATTTGGGTAACGTTGGCCTCGACTTCTGCTGCAGTGAAGGGGCGGACATGGAGGGTATGGCCGGCTAAACCAATCAGATTTGATTTTTTATCAGCTTCAAATAATTCAACAGCACGGGGATTACAATCGACAATTTGGACAGTGTTCGGATCCACCAAAAACATCGCATCTGTAGATTCGTTAAACAACAGTTCCCGTAAATCCCGTTGATATTGCAATTCCTGTTCTCGGAGTTTTTGCGCTGTAATATCCATGTCCACACCCGTAAAGCGCACTGGATGGCCGTGATCATCGTAAATCGCTGTCCCACGGGCCAAAAACCAGCGAATTTCCCCACTGGGTCTGATAATCCGAAATTCAACGGTTCGCTGTTGGTGAGATTGGATAATGTCGTCAATGACGGTTTGAACTCGGGCCCGATCTTCAGGGTGTACCAGGCCCATAAAGGTTTCAATCCGCTGGTCAAAGGTTCCCGGAGCTAGGCCCATGAGTTGTTCATAACCGTCTGACCAAACGAGGCGATTGCTGCGTAAGTCCCAGTCACAGTAACCTATTTCGGCAATTTCCAAGGCCAGTTGTAGGCGATCTTTGGCCGCTTTCAGGGTGCGAGTGAAGTTATAGTCAGCCGTGATGTCGCGCCCTGTAGCCTGGAACTCGATAAGGGTATCGTTACTATCAAAAAGGGCGATATTTGTCCATTCATGCCAGATCTGACTGCCATCGTGACCAATGCTGGGGTTAATCACAACTCGAAAGGGATGCTTGGGGGTGAGGGTGTTCATGGCCCAGAGTTCTTCTCGCATCATGGCCTGGGCATCGGGGGGAATAACTTCGAGAAAATGCCGCCCCAAGAGTTCTGCCGCTGGTTTGCCAATCATTTGACAATAGGCCGGATTGACATAGGTAAAGGTGCTGTCGGGTAAAAACCGGACAACCATTTCCGTTTGGGTTTCCAGAATGGCCTGGTAGGAAGCTGGGGTTAATTTGTCGGGAGAATCAGACTCCCCGGTTGCTTCTTGCCATTGAATCAGTTGGGATGGGGGTAGAATCCATAGAAAACCATTGGCCTGGGCAGTAACACCATAGGTCAGATCAGCGGTTTGGCCATTGGTACGGGTCAGCGTAGTTGTGCCACGAAAATAGGCAGGGCTGTTACCCTCTACAACAGAGGGGTCATGACTTTGTTGCCACGTATGCCAGGCCGGGTCTTGGGTTACGCCTAAAAACTGATGGAGATTATAGGATTGTGGAGGAGCTGCGGAGTCCAGGCCCAGCATGATGCCAGCACTATTGTTAATGTGGTGACAAATCCCCAGCCGATCGGTGAAAATCAGGCCCTCCCAAGACAGGGCAAATAACCCTTGCAACGAGGGCGCTAAGGAAACACCCGTCTCAAAGACTGAGTTTTGATTATCCAGGTTGGGGGGATACATTGACCTTTAGAAACCGCGCCTCACAAAACAGATCGGCATTGCATCGGTTAATTTAACTATAAATTTGTTTATCGGGGTGTCAGCCTTTGTGTCTTAGCCCGTAATAAGTCTTTGAAATGGGTAACGCAACCAGTGGAGCCGGGGATGTCCCTAATCTACTACGGTTTGATGTTCCGTTTTGTGGACAGGATCGGCGGTTGTCTCTTCCTCCAGGCCACTGAGGCAGGCCGCAGCCAAGAGGAGAAAAGGAGTCCCAGGGATCAGGGGTAGAATAATGCCAATAATCCCAATTAGACCAAACAGGATCCCTAAAACCATCCGAGCCGAATTTTGAACGTGTTTCATAGGTCAGGCAAAGTGAATCGCTCCAGTAACTACTTCTTATATTGTCCAATGCCTGTCAAGTCGGCTGAGCAAAAACCGCACAGAATAGACCACCGGAAAGAAACTAGATCCTTGGCTCACTGGGACGATTTAACCGGGCCTGGCTGAATCTAACTGAGTAGAGTAGAAGGATAATACACCCTAGCATTATGCAGACTGTTCCGAAAGATTAGAAATCTTAAGAAGACTACCTATAAAGTATTTTCTGACTTGTCCCAATCAGAGCCCTAAATGAGTCACGCGATCATCCCTTGGATCAAAAATCCTCACGCCTTATGAACGGCATCAAGATTCGGAGACATTTCTGCCAAATCCGGGTCTAACCGCACCATTGAGCTCGCAAAACTTGTTTGTCCCTGGCCTATCGTCCAAACTCATAAACTCTTTAAGTCATGCTCCTGCCACATCATCCAGGCCTGAATTATTTTTTAGTTAATGGAAATCGCATCCACCCATTGTCGATAGTTTGGTTCTTGCCCCAAGGTAATGGACTTCAGCAAGGCCTGGAGTTGTTGGGTTATGGGGCGTTCGGTCGGGAGGGTATAACTTTCAATTTTGGAAACAGGGACAACTCGCGCCGCAGTGCCGGTCAAAAAGACTTCATCGGCAATTAACACCTCTGTTCGATCCACCCCCCGCTCAATCACGCTAATGCCCAAATCTCGGGCCAACTGGATCACCGTATTACGGGTAATGCCTTCGAGAATGTCTTGATCAACACTAGGGGTAATCAGCGCCCCATTGCGGACAATAAACAAATTCATCCCCGATGCTTCACAGATTTTGCCTTGATCATTCAATAAAATCGCTTCGTCAAACCCCGATTCCACCGCTTCCGTTTTCGCCAAGGCCGAGACAATATAGGAGGCAGTTAACTTACCCCGTAATGGAAAACTCCGATCACTCTGCCGCTCCCAGGAACTAATCCGACAACTTACCCCATCCGGCGACAAGTAATCCCCCAATTCCAGGCCATAGATGAGAAAATCTTTTTCAACTTGATGTAAGCGGGGGGCAATCCCTAACCCAGAGGTATACACCAATGGGCGAATATAAAACGGGGCCTGGGGTTTGTTTTGCTGAACCCATTCAATCAAGAGATGTTTAATCTGACTCGCCGGTAAATCATAGGCCAGATAACGGGCAGAATTGCTGAGGCGGCGGGCATGATCCTCTAAGCGAAACAAAAATACTTCCTGGGAGTTATTTGGATTGGGGATACCCCGTAAACCACCGAGAGCGGCTGTTCCGTAATGGAGGGCATGGGTGGCCACAGAAAGTTTGGCATCCGTAAAAGGAATAAATTCACCCTGGAGGTAAGCAATGGGAAGAAAGGGGGTGTCGCTACTGGCCATAGGAAGACGCTTCGGAAAGGTGCAGATGATGGGGGTATTTTTTCCACTTTAGACGGTTTCGGTGATTTGGTCAGAGTCCCAGGCCTGGGTCTAGTCCAAAACGGTCAGAGTCGGGGTATGTTGGGCCACGACAGACAAAATTAGGGCAGTTCCCCAGTTATTTTGGAGCGTTGTAGAGACTTAGAAGCTAATGATCAACAATCTTTCTGGCCCCATTGGCCGTCACGTTCTCTATCCCTTGCTGGCCAGTGGCTTGGGTTTGGTGATTGCCCTGATCTTAGGGTTGGGGAAGTTTGACGGCAATGTGACTGGTTTTTTTCGGATTGGGGATGTGATACCGGTTTCCCCCTATTTATCGGCGCAATCAGTCTTTATTCACCAAGGCAAAACAGGCCATGACGGTCAACAGTTCCTTACCATTGCCTTAGACCCAGGCCTGGGGAATCCCCAAACCCTGAAGTCCTTGGATGTACCGGCCTATCGCTATCGGCGGATTTTTTATCCATTTTTAGGCTGGCTTTTGGGCCTGGGGCAATCGGGCTGGATTCCCTATACCTTAGTGCTGGTGAACATCCTTTGCTTTGGGGTCAGCGTTTGGGGCCTGGGGAAATTATTACCGCAGCAACCCTCCTCCTTACCACTGCTGTTTTTAACCATTCCTGGCCTGTGGATTAGCTTTAGTATTGCCACTGCTGACTTATTGAGTACAACCTTGGTGATTCTGACCCTGGGTAGTTACCAACAAAAACGGCCATGGCAGACCTGGTGCTGGCAAGCTTTAGCCCTGTTAACTCGAGAAACAACCCTGTTAGTCTGGTTCGCTTTGGTGATGACCAGTGGGCTAAAACGCCGCAAACTGGACTTGGTTTTTGCACCTCTAGCATTAGTGCCATGGGGATTATGGAATTTTTATCTGCGTTGGCGGTTAGGCCCGGCCTGGGATAGTCAGAGCTTGGGAACACATTTTAGCTGGCCCTTGACTGGAATTATCGCCAAAGTTCAACAGCTAATCACAACCCCCATGAGTTTGACCCAAGGGTTGGATCTAATTGTCTTCTTGGTGCAAATTGCAGTTGTGATTGGGATTGGTTTAGCAGTCAGGCAGGCCTGGGGTAAGCAACCAGAAATTGTTTTGGCAGGTGGGCTGTATAGCTTGATGTTTATCTTGGCCAAGTTGCAAATTCTGAATTTATTTACAGATTATAGTCGGGTCTTTTTGGATTTATACTTGTTTTTACTTCTTTTGTGGCCTTACCATCCAGTCCGCTATCGAATTGTTATTTTTAGCCTTCTGGGCCTGGTTAGTGTTGCTTATTTGCTTGGGTTTGCCACAGAACCAGTTTAGTGAACAATGCCGGAGTGAGTAATTTGAAATTATCCGTGATCGTCCCCTGTTATAACGAAGCTGCCACCATTCGCCAAGTCATTGATGCTATTCATAATTCCCCCATTGTTGATCAAGAAATTATTGTCGTTGATGACTGCTCTAGTGATGGGACACAAGAGATTCTCAGACAGGATATTGAACCCTTAGTCTCACAAGTAATTTATCACCCCCGGAATTTGGGTAAAGGAGCCGCTCTCAGAACTGGCCTGGGGCAGATGACCGGGGATATTGCCATTATTCAAGATGCGGATTTGGAATATTCTCCCCAGGACTATCCGCTGATGCTGGAACCCATTTTACAAGGACGGGCCGATGTAGTGTATGGTTCACGATTTCAAGGGGCTGCACCGCATCGGGTGGTTTATTATTGGCATCGTGTTGGGAATGGGTTTTTAACCACACTTTCCAATATGTTTACTAACATTAACTTAACGGATATGGAAACCTGCTATAAGGCCTTTCGGAAAGAGATCATTCAGCAAATTCGGATTGAAGAAAATCGGTTTGGCTTTGAGCCAGAAATTACAGCAAAAGTCGCCAAACTCAATTGTCGTATTTATGAAGTGGGGATTTCCTATTACGGCAGGAGCTATAAAGAAGGTAAAAAAATTAATTGGCAAGATGGTGTCTGGGCAATTATCTGCATTCTCAAGTACAACCTGTTTCGTTAAAAAGCGATTGCGTCTCACCTTTGCTCCCTCGGCTGTTAATTTCTCCTCCCATTCAGCCGCACCTTTATCAACAACTCAGCCGGAACCTGGAATATTGGCATTAGATGATGATCCCTATGCCCACCCAACCCGGCCATAGCCGACGATCAAAATGACTATCCTGTTAACGCGGGGTATTTTTGGGAGGCGGGTTTGCTTTGAAGTAGGCTTGCATTGTTTGTAACATCAAGGGCCCAGCCGTTGAGCCACCGCCACCGCCAGAGTTTTCTAAAAAGACAACCACAACAATTTCTGGCTTGTCTGCCGGGGCATAGGCCCCAAACCAAGTGTGCAGCGGGCGCGGCGGATCCTCTCCTGTACCGCTTTTACCAGCCAAGGGGGGGATGCTCGGATTATTTAACCCTGACCCTGTGCCATTGGTGATCACTTGCCGCAATCCCTGGTGCAAAACTTGAATGGTGCTGGGCTTGAGATTAAGAGACTCTCGCCAGGCCTGGGGGCTTTTATTGGGCAGTTGGACAAAATGGGGCCGTACCTTAAACCCACCATTGGCCGGAACCGCAAACATCACTGCCACCTGCAAAGGACTCGTTTGGAGCGCACCTTGACCAATGGAAAAAATTAAGGTATCCCCGTCATACCAATCATCGCCAAAGGTTTTCCGTTTCCAGGCCAGATCTGGGACTAACCCCGCCGCTTCCCCTGGTAAATCCAGACCCGTTTTTTGTCCAAACCCATAGCGATGGGCCCAATCAATTAAGGTTTTTTCCCCCACACGCCGCCCCACTTGCCCGAAAAAGGTATTACTGCTCCAGGCCATGGCTCCGGCAAAGGTCAAGGGGCCAAACCCAGCCCGATTCCAATCATGAAAGGCAAAACTCCCACTATTCAAGGCGGCGTAGGTCATCAAAACCGTATCTGGGCTAAATTTACCCGACTCTAACCCTGCGGTGGTGGTGACAATTTTGAAGGTACTGGCGGGTGGAAAGCCTTGGATGGCCCGGTTCACAAAGGGATTTTGCCGCTGCTGTAGCTCTTGCCATTGGCGTTCTGTCATCCGATTCGCAAACCAGTTGGGGTCAAAGGCCGGCCGACTGGCCATGGCTAAGACACTGCCATCCCGCGGATCCAGGGCCACAATCGCTCCTCGCCGATTCCCCAGGGCTGCTTCTGCGGCTTTTTGAACATCTAAATCGAGGGTCAGGGTTAAGTCATTTCCCGGCCTGGCTCTCTTTTGGCCTAAAATCCGCAAGACCTTACCGGCTCCATCCACTTCCACCTGTTGGCCGCCCCAAGTACCCCGTAGTTGGGATTCATAGCTGGCCTCAATCCCCATCTTGCCAATGACATCCCCGAGACGATAACCCCGTTCTTTATTTTGAGCCAACTCTTCTTCGTCTAATTCACCGATATAGCCCAAGACATGGGAGGCTACTTCCCCAAGGGGATAAAACCGCTGGGCCTCCCGATCTACCTCCACCCCTGCCAGTTGGGATTTATGCTCCTCTAAGGCGACAATCTGGGCCTGGGTAATCCCCTTGGCAACCCGTAACAGGGATGGGGAGTTATAGCCTGCTTTTTCAATGGTTTTTTCAATCTCTGCCGCTGGGACATTGAGGATTTCGGAGAGCAATTCGAGGGTTTGGGGCCATTCCGCCCGTTTCTTGGCAATGGGCCAGACGAACACCGAATAGGAAAATTGATTCCCCGCCAAAATGCGCCCCTTTCGATCAAGGATTTTGCCCCGCTCTGGAGGTTTAGGAATCAGACGAATCCGGTTTTCATCGGCTAATTTGCGGTTATGTTGCCCTTCCACAATTTGCAAATAGGCTAGGCGCGTCCCAATCCCCCCAAACAAGAGCAGGGAGACAAAAATCATCAAGGCCAAGCCCCGCCCATTTTGGCCAAAGGTGCGCTGATAGGGCTGGTAATTAAAGGAGTAGATTCCCTTAGGAGGTAATTTGGACTGTGCCAGGGGCATAAGCAGAAATACTCAAAAAATAGCGGAGAAGTATAAAGAAAATGCTATATTCGGTCGTGGGTGAACTTATGTTAAGTTTACGGGCCAACTCATGATTGCATGATGGCGCAAGTTTAGCAGAAGAGTAAGTATTTCTTTTGTGGCCCCTCATCTTAACGATACCCTGTCTGCCCGCCATCATCTTGACTGACCTGAGGAGTGACTAAATCATGTCTGCGGTTAAATCTACCCTGGTTCGCTTTGGTACCGATGGTATTCGGGGGCGGGCGGGTGAATTATTAACTCCTAACTTGGCGATGGAGTTGGGCTACTGGGCCGGGCGGGAATTAGCCCCATCTCAATCCCCTGGGCAGCCATTCATCTTAGGCCAGGACTCCCGCGCCTCTGGCGATATGTTGGCCATGGGCTTGGCGGCGGGCTTAACAGCAGCGGGCCTAGAGGTTTGGCAAGTCGGCCTATGTCCAACCCCCTGTGTCGCTTATTTGGTGCATCATTCTGAGGCGGTGGGGGGGGCAATGATTTCTGCGAGTCACAATCCCCCAGAAGATAATGGAATTAAGATTTTTGATGCCCAGGGCAATAAGCTGTCCCAAGAATTGCAAAGGGCGATTGAAACCCATTTGAATCAGGGCGGGGCCTGGGAAACCAGTCACCATTGGGGCCATAACCTGAATCGGCCAGAGTTACTCCACACCTATGGCCAGGCCTTGAGAAGCTCCTTGGGGACAGATCAACCTTTGGCAGGGATGAAGGTGGTGTTGGATTTGGCCTATGGGGCGGCGGTTTCCTTAGCACCACAAATTTTTCAGCAACTGGGGGCCACAGTCATTTGCCTCCATAACCAGGCCAATGGGGAAAAAATTAACGTCAACTGTGGCTCGACCCATTTAGACCCCCTCCGCCAGGCCGTACAGGAATTTGAAGCCGATTTGGGCTTTGCCTTTGATGGGGATGCGGATCGGGTTTTGGCGGTGGATGGCCTGGGACGGACGATTGATGGAGATCATATTCTCTATTTCTGGGGCCAAACGTTACAGCAGGCCCAGCAACTCCCCGGCGATTTAATTGTCGCGACGGTGATGTCCAATTTAGGCTTTGAGCGGGCCTGGGAGCAACGGGGTGGGACCTTGGTGCGGGCAGCGGTGGGAGATCAATATGTCCATGCGGAAATGCTGCGTTACGGGGCCATGTTGGGGGGTGAGCAGTCGGGCCATATCCTCTGTCGCCATTACGGGATTGGTGGGGATGGGCTGTTAACCGCAATTCACTTGGCGGCCTTGGTCAAACGGGCGGGCTGTTCCTTGCGGCACTTGAAAGATGTCAGCTTTGAGTCCTATCCCCAAATTCTCCGGAATGTCAAGGTTATGGATCGGGAACGCCGCCTGGCCTGGCAAGACTGTCAACCGCTCCAAACCCTGATTGCGCAAGCCACCGCTGACATGGGCGATCAAGGGCGGATTCTCGTGCGGGCTTCGGGAACAGAACCAGTAATTCGGGTCATGGTGGAGGCGGTTTCGGCTACCTTGGCTGAGCATTGGACAAGCAAGTTAGTGACCTCCGTGGAAACCTACTTGGCCGCCTAAGCCCTTTTTATAGAACCCATTGGGTATCTCTAGCGGCCTTTGACTCAACGAGGGTTTACCCATCAGGGCCTGGGATGGCTGTCAATCAAACGCGAACTTTATCAGCAAAGATAGTACCAACGTTGAAGCCCCCACAATTTTCTCACCAATCACCAACCAATCGAGAGAGGATAGAATTAACAGATTCAGTGTGCCTCATTCCCCTACATCTCCCAAGTTTGAAAAAGGTTTTAGATCGCAGGTCAATATTCATTCTAATCAATGCTTTTTACCATAGGGGATTTTATGATACACCCGATTGAATTTCAATTATTTGCCCCCTACAACAAAGCAGTTGCCTTGATTGGGTCATTCTCGGCCTGGGAAGATATTCCAATGCAACAAGGAGAAGATGGCTATTTCCGCGCTCAAGTTGAGCTGGAGGATGGCACCTATCACTATAAATTCCGGGTTCAGTCAAAAAGCTGGTTTGTCGAGCCGGATCAATGGTTAGAGGTTGTTGACCCCTATGCTACAGATATTGATAATTCAACCCAAAATGGGGTTGTCCAAATCAAAAATGGCCAAAAAATTGTTGATACCTACATTTGGAAACATGACAATAAGCCCTTGCCCAGCGATCGCGAGTTAGTCATCTATGAGCTGCACGTGGCTGACTTTTCTGGGGGCGAACCAGACCGCTATGTGCGCGGTAAATATAAACACGTTGTCGAAAAGTTAGATTTTCTCGCTGACCTGGGTATTAATGCCATTGAACTGATGCCGCTCAAAGAATATCCGGGTGATTATAGCTGGGGGTATAACCCGCGTTACTTTTTTGCCGCAGAATCAAGTTACGGCTCGACAGACGAGTTAAAAAATCTGATTGATGAATGCCACGCCCGCGGGATTCGGGTCATTATGGATGGGATTTACAATCACTCAGAATCGTCTAGCCCCCTGACGCAGATTGACCATGATTACTGGTACCATCATTCTCCCCGGGATCCTGATAATAACTGGGGGCCAGAATTTAATTATGACTTTTATGATGAAAACCTAGATGTTAAACCGGCCTGGACATTCATTGGTGATGTTGTTCGCTATTGGATTGAAGAATATCATGTGGATGGCATTCGCTATGATGCGGCCCGGCAAATTGCCAATTATGACTTTATGCATTGGATCGTTGCCGAGACTAAAAAAACAGCCGGAGTTAGGCCATTTTATAACATTGCCGAACATATTCCAGAGACAACTAGTATTACAAATGTCGATGGCCCAATGGATGGTTGCTGGCACGATAGTTTCCGGGGGGTCATTTCCGGACATATTTACAGCGATATGTTTGATATTGAACAACTTAAAGATGTGATTGACTGCAAACGCCAGGGCTTTATGGGTGCGAGTAATGTAGTCAATTATCTGACCAATCACGATCACAATCATGTCCTGGCAGAACTGGGTAACCGGAATATTTTTAATGAAGAAGCCTTTAAGCGAGCAAAGTTAGGCGCGGCGATCCTGATGACGGCGGTCGGTGTGCCCTTGATTTGGATGGGAGAAGAATTTGGTGAGTGTAAACATAACACCCAAGAGCAGGCCAAAATTGAATGGGATCTGTTAGGAAATGATTTAAATCGGGATTTGTTTGAATATTATAAAGGGTTGATTCATCTGCGCAAAAACAATCAGGCTCTCTATGCAGAAAATATTAACTTTTTTCACCAGGATCCCAATTCCCATGTGCTTGCTTACACGCGCTGGAATGAGGAAGGCTCACGGGTTGCGGTTGTTGCTAATTTTTCGGGTAACTTCTGGGCTGGCTATACCATTTCTCACTTCCCAGCCAATGGAACCTGGCACGAATGGACAGGCGATTATGATGTTGAGTCTGGGGCCGATAACATGATGATTGACTTGGCAGAATACGAAGCCAAAGTGTTTGTCTGGCAGGGTTAATTTCTGTTGAGCCGTGAACAATCTGTACTGTAAGGCTAGAGTTTATTTCAAAATCATCACTATAAGCCGCTATCCCCCGTACTTTGGTTGGGTAAAAATTTGCCGCTCGGCTGCCATTGGACGGCCCCATCTTGCCCTGACCAATAAAAGGGAATCCGGCGGGATTTGAGTTCATCTTGGACTCCTGAGGAGAGTTGGGCGGTGGTTAAAACGAGGGCCTGGGGTTGGAGAATGTCTAGGAGATTGGGATCAAACTTACGCCCCCACCACCACAAGACATCTGGCCTGGGTAAATTGGCAGAGCGAAGCCAGACTGACTGTCCTAAAGATCGCGGGGGTTCGGTGATCAAGAGCCATTTTTTGTCCTTAATTTGCATTTGAATCACCGCCGGATCGGCCCGGAGCAGCTTAATGGCCACATCCCCCAGTTGCGCCTCTTGATCTAAACGTAGGGATTGCTTTTCGGTTGGGAGTTGGGTGAGCATTTCCCGATAGTCCGGATCACTACTGGCAGTTGGCACTTCACTGAGGCGAATGATCGGGGTTATTTTGGCTAAATCGGCCCAACCGCCTTGATCTTGACTTTGCCGAGTTGTCGCAATCGCCCAATGAATTTGGTTAATCCCCTGCGCTGCCAAAAATGATCCGAGGGATGTCCCGGCACTGGTGAGATCGCCACTGTTGATCACGACATTCCCGCCCGGCTGTTGGATGACCATAATTGGGGTTTGGGTATTATCGAGAACTGTGACTCGAAAGGTATTAGTTTGCACGAGTAAAAATGGCACAATCACTAAACTTAGGCTAGTCCCCAACGCCAAGACCCATCGCTTTTGCCACCAAGGATGCAGCCAGACCAACAAAATCAGCCCATAGATTGCAAACACCTGTGTCCAGCCCAAGGCCCCCAACGCCAGCAGACTGTAGGGTAAACTGCCAAAGAAATCCACAAGCCAGAGCAAAATCACGATGGGATAGTACATGACCCAGGCCAGGAGTCCCCCCAATGTCGGCCAAAGGACAGCCCCCAGGCCACTGATAAAACTCCCCACCGTCACCACTGAGAGTAAAAAGGTCGTGATCACATTCACAATCAGGCCATAGGTGGGAAACACACCGAAAATTGCCAGGGACAGGGGAAAGACCCAAATGTTAGCGGCTAAAGGAATTGCCATTAGATTCGCCATTGGGCCGGGGAGCCAACTGAGACGTGCTTCAATCGCAGGAGCCGAGACAATTAAGCCGAGGGTGGCCAAAAAACTGAGTTGAAACCCTAGATCTTCACTCCAGAGTGGGTTCACAATCAACATTCCCACCGCAATTGCCAACAATAAGCTGGCCGGTTGAGTTTTGGTCTCTCCTGATAATGCTGCCAGGCCCGCTAAACCCATCAATACGGCCCGCACGGCGGAAGGGGCAAACCCACTCAGGGCTGCAAATAAAATTAAGGCCGCGCCCCCCACTTGTAACTGGCGATTTTTGGGCAAAGGCCGGGTTAGGAGCATGACTACCCCCAAAATGACTGAGGTGTGGAATCCAGAGGCGGCAATGGCATGGGACAGACCTACTCGGCGAAAGGCGTCGCGAATATCAAAGGGAACCCCGACTGCCCGACTACCCAGCAACATGGCACTGAGGAGTGGCCCCTGTTCAGCCCCCAGCTTTTCCCCTTGGGCCATAAAGATGCGTTCTCGTAATGCCCACAGGCCCCAGGGTGATCCGGCTTTAAGAATTTTGGCCTGGCGACCTGCTAATCCGGCAAAGGTATGTTCCAGTTGCAGTTGGCGCTGAAAATTAAAGGCTCGATAAAACTGATTGCCGCCCGCTTTGGGTTGATAGAGAAAGCCCGTCACCGCAATGGTTTGACCCGGCCGAATGTCTGCCCCATCTTTGGCATCTATGGTTACATACAATCGCCCACTGGCCCGCCCCTGTAATAAGGATTCACCGCCACGCCCTGGAACGTGTTGATACCGCTCAGCTTCCAGAAAAAACCGTAATTTACCGGCTCGATTGGGGAGGGGATAGGTTTGGACATTGCCTTCTACCATCACGGTCGGCTCACCCCCCATGGCTGTTAACCGCGTCACGACTCGACTAATATCCGTTGCGCCAGGGGTAGGGGTTCGCAAAAACATATAGGCCATGGCAATTAAGGCAATTCCGGTGGCAATTAACCAACTCCGGTCTGGGGGCAGACTGCGCCAAAACTTGGGCCAAATCGGGGCCTGGTTGCGACAAAAACTCATCAGAAGCCCGAGGACTAATGCAATGACCCACCCCCAAGGGGAACCCCCCAAGTACAGCCCAATAATGAAGGCTAATCCCCATAAAATGGCATCGGCCTGGTATAACTGCGCGGGCATAGTTCACAATCTCTCTAGCGGCGGTCATGTTGTCTAATATCTAATCACAGGCCAGAGAAATCTCTTAGTTATTGAGACTACATGGTTAAAAGTTTTGGTATCGCTCATCAAAATCTTATTCAACATTGACAGGAGGAGCGATTTTCCAAGAGTTGCTATCTGTTGAAGCTGCTCGTTAGTAAGTTGATCAATGTTTTGCTTAAGAGCTTCGCGAGTGAATAACATACAACACTCCAACCACAGTAAAGTTGACTTCTCCTAATCTTAAATCTATCTTAGATTTCTACCTTGAATTACTCTCCTCTCTATCAATCAGAACAATGAGCCTATGGTGATGATTCCTTTAGCCAATGTCCAAACCCGGCCAGGTCTAACTGGGGTAAATCGTCGGGGCGATCAATGTCGGTTAATTCGGGTAACAGGGCGGTGGATAATCCTAAATCTTGGGCAATGGCGAAGGATTTTCTAAAGACTTGATCGCTACCCCAGGCCATGGTTTGAAATAATTCTGGAATGACTTTTTTCAGGCCAATTAAGTAATAGCCGCCATCTTGGGCTGGGCCAATGACAAGATCATGATTGGTTAATGCCTCTTGGGCCTGGGTGAGGATGGGAACCGTTAATTCTGGGCAGTCAGTCCCGATGACTAAGGCAGGGTGGTCAGTGGTTTGAAAGTGGTGGCCCAAGGCATAGAGCAATCGCGCTCCCAAGTCTCCTTCTGGTTGTATTTGATAGTTGATTCCGGTTCCTAACCAGGCCTGCATCAGCTTGACATTTCCCCCGGTAAACCAAACGGTGATTTGCCGAGATTTGATGGCTTGGGCAAAGGTTCTGGCCTGGTGAAGGGTATGCTCGGCCATTTTTTGGTGGAACTGGGCGGCTCCTGTGGCTCCTAAGGCCGGAATTAACCGGGTTTTGCTGCGGCCAGGTTCAGGGTAGCGGGTAAAAATGAGCAGGCCAAGGGTCATTGCTTAGGCGGCGATTATTTAACCGAGGTGATGATCTTGTGGGGCTGTTTGTCAGGATAGAGCCGGTATTCCAAATAATCAAACCCACGGGCCGCAATCACAGTCATGATCAAGTAAATAATCGCGACAGTAGTGTAAATTTCAAAGGGCCGATACTCATCCGCGACAATTAACTGCCCTTTCCGAAACAGTTCTTCATAGCCAATCACGGCCACCAAACTGGTGTTTTTCAGCATCGAAATAAATTCATTCCCCAGGGCCGGAACCATTTGCCGAAAGGCCTGGGGAAAGACGACATGACGTAAGGTTTGCCAGCCACTAAATCCCAAAGACTCGGCCGCTTCCTGTTGTCCTTTTTCGACCGCTTGGAGGCCACTGCGTAAAATCTCGGCCATGTAGGCGGCTTCATTCAAACTGAGGGCGGCCACAGAGGCGACAAAGCGGTTGGGACTAAAATCTAAGCCCAGGCCCTGGACAACTCCCGGAATCCCAAAGTAGATCATGAAAATTTGCACCAGTAGCGGTGTACCCCGGAAAAAGTCAATGTAGATGGCACTCAGTCCCAGGCCCCATTTGTTTTGAGATAGACGCACCAAGGCTAAAACCAGGCCCCCCGCAATTCCCAAAACAATGGATGCGGTGGTGAGTTGGAGGGTGATCACAGTGCCTTGAAGCAGGGCAGGAACGGCACGAAGGGAAGTTTTCAGACTGTCCCACAGTCCTGATTGCGTGGAAACCCTTTCTTGTTGGGCTGGGGCCAATGCTGGGAGGGCTGGAGCCGGGGCCTTGAACCACTGGGTATAAATTTTGTCATAGGTACCATCTTTAAGAATTTTGTCCAGGCCTTGGTTAATCAGTTTTAGGTAGGGAGATTGCTGTTGGGTGGCGACTCCATAATATTGTCTGGTTTCTTCTTGCCGAAAGACTTGAATTTGGCTGAATCCACCGCGAGCAATACTGTAAAGCAAGGTCGGTGTGTCGTTAATGATGGCATCGACATTTTTGCTAATCAGGGATTGGATACTCAAATCGGTGGAGTCGTAAATAATCACATTGGCGTTGGGGATTTTTTTAGCCTCGTCTGCAGAAGCCGTACCAATTTGAACCGCAATTCTTTTACCTTCTAAGTCCTTAAAGGTTTTTAGGTTACGGTTGGCCGGTAAAACCCCAATCGCGAGGGTAGCTTCAAAGTAGGGGCGCGAGAAATCCACCACCTTGAGCCGATCCGCCGTAATTGTGATCCCAGAAGTCGCTGCTTGAATTTGTCCGACCGCTAAAGCCGGAATCAGACCATCAAAGTTCATGGTTTTGAATTCCACCTCCAGGCCAGCCGCTGCCCCCACCGCCCGCATTAAGTCCACATCAAAGCCAATTACCTCGCCTCCCCCTGGTTGAAATTCAAAGGGAGCGAAGGTAGGTTCCATGCCAACTTGCAATATCTTTGGAAGTTCTTGATCACTGCGAGTACAGCTAGAAATAGCTAGAAAAATGATCAAAATGCCACTCAAAACAAGACGGGGCCAGGCCTGGAACACGGGGGGATACTCCACAAAACAAGCTCATCATACCCTGTACCATAGCGGGGGGCGGGGGCCTGAACAGTAGCGCGTGACGCATTTTTGAGTTGGCTATTTCCTTGGATATATAATATATTCTTACCCGGATCATAAGAATTTTGACTCGTTGATAGCGGTCTCTTTAACACGATGACGACTAATTTGCTGTTTTGTGATCACTATGATGCCTGAGAGTTGCATTGTTGCTACAGGTGATTGCTTTGGCGATAGGTTTGACAGAGTTCTAAAAACCGTTTTGGCACATTCAGACAGCCCCCAAAATGCAAATGGACATAGGACGCATAGACATTGCCTAACTGCCAGCCTTCTGTTTGGGGCCTGCTCCCGTCATAGTTGGTCAGGTGATAGAGGGGAAGAGTCGGTCGGGTTGTTAAGGTTGAGCGATGAAACTCATGGCCAACCATGATCTGAGCATCGGGAATGAGGGCGTTAACCAGGCCTGGATTGGGTTGGATCTGCCGATAACCGAGGGTGAGCCGTTTTCCCATTTGGGCCGTGGTGGGTAAAATTCCCAGCATTGGATAAGAATGTTGCTCAAAGTCCACAATGGCCTGGCAGAGATACATTAGCCCGCCACATTCGGCATAGGTTGGCAAGCCTTGGGAAATGAGGTGATGTAATTGCTGGAGGAGGGATTGATTGGCACTCAACTCAGCGGCAAACATTTCGGGGAACCCACCGCCCAAATATAGGCCGTGAATGTTGTTCGGTAATTCCCGATCCTTGAGGGGACTCCAGGCCACGAGTTCAAAGCCCACAGATGCCAAAATATCCAAGTTATCGGCGTAGTAGAAGTTAAAGGCGGCATCTTGGGCAATGGCTAACCGACAGGGGGCCTCAGGTTGATGTTGGGGTTCAGAACTTGCAAGTTGTAGCTCAGAGGTCGGGTAGTCTAGTTCAGAGGTTGAAATGTCCAGCTTAGAGGTCAATCGTTCTGACTTAGGGGTTGAATGGTCTAGGTCAGAGATTAACGGTTGTGGGATTGGTGGGCTTAAGAGGGGAAGTAGGTGATCCCAAACAAAACTGGCCTGGCCCAAGGTGGCGAGACGCTGAATCAACGCTGGCAGTTCAGGAAGTTCATCGGTGGGAACCAGGCCCAGATGGCGATCCGGGATAGTAATGTCTGCTTGCCGATAAAACACCCCCAGCAGTGGCATATTCAGGCTTGATAAGGCCTTTGACAACAACTCTAAATGACGTTCACTACTAACTCGGTTCAAGACAACACCGGCAATCCTTAACTGGGGGGCATAGGTTTGATAGCCATGCACAAGGGCCGCAATCGAGCGCGAGGTTCCCCCGGCATTTACCACTAAAACAATGGGTAACTGTAATAAATCGGCAATATGGGCCGTGCTGCCTCGATCCCAAGGGATGGCCGGGTTAATCAGACTAGAACTAGCCCCATCAAATAAGCCCATTACCCCCTCAATCACAGCATAATCACAAGCAGCCGTATGGTGGGCAAAGCAATCTTGAACGTAAGTTTCTGAGGTTAAAATGACATCCAAATTCCGACAAGGGCGACCCGTCAGGCGGCGATGAAACATCGGATCGATATAGTCGGGGCCAACTTTGAAGGATTGAATTATTTTGGAGTGCTGTTGGGCTAAGGCTGCTAAAAGCGCGAGAGTGACGGTTGTTTTGCCAACTCCGCTCCGTTCACCTGCAATCACTAATGCCATACTCTTATTTTCAATTGCATATTCAGATTTTGATACAGATTTTACATGGTTCTTATCGGCAGATATAGTTTGTGTAGATTTTTCTGAAATTGTTGAAATTCATATTTAAGATGGAAATGTGTTACTCGTTCATCCAATGCCTCAGTAATTACAGCCAATGATGCCACATGAACAGAACTAACTAAAGCCCTTTTGATTGAATTAATCAAGATCAGTTCACCAAGTCTCTTTCCTTACTGTTTCTGATTAACCCCCAGACAGACTAACATGGTCGTAGGCAGTAAAGGATAGCGTGGTAACTGTTTAGTAAAGGTTTCATCGAGCAAAGACCAAGGAAAGTGCTTCTGACTATCTAAGGGTTAATTTTAAGCTTCATGTACCTAACACATATCTTGATAAAAATGAGTCGCAGCATTTAGAGCGGAATCAGGTTGAGGTGGATTTAGCATAGACTCAACAAATGCTTGACTATCCGCCTGATTGAGTTTTATAACTTGATGTTTGACAATGACTCCATAGGCTTCTGCTTCAACCATGGTAATGACAAATTTCGTGAGGGAACAGCCTTTAAGATCAGCGGCTTTTTGTAAAAGAGCTTGGGTTTCTGGATTGATCTGGGCTTCGAGGCGGGCCATTTTGTTAAGTGTGCTCATGATTTACGTGGTAGCTTTGTCTATTGTAGAGGGACTAGACCTGCCTATGGGGCGTTTATTTTAAAGCTATCCAGGCCCGGGGACAAATATCATTAGAAAATGGGGCAGGGGCAAGCCTGAATGTTATCTAAACCATTCCTAAAGGTACAGGGGTTAATCAGCGATGGATGAGTTAATGGAGTTACGAGAACTGGTTGAAAATCAAGACTATAAAAAAGCCCTGTTATTGATTGATGAACTAGAAGAAATGTCCAGGGAAGACAAATTAGCCAAAATCTACAGCCATGCCGTGGTCTTGTTAGTGCATTTAATTAAGCAGGCCGCCGAGGAACGGACTACCCGCTCTTGGGATTTTTCAATCTACAACAGTATCAAAAGTATTAAACGAATCAATCAGCGGCGAAAAGCAGGGGGATTCTATGCCAACACAGAACAATTAAATGAGATTCTTAATGATGCCTTTGATATTGCTTTAAGAAAGTCAGCATTGGAGGCCTTTGGGGGGATTTATACAGAAATGCAACTGTTAGAAAAAATAAATCCAATAGAACTCCAACAGCAAGCATTAGATTTAATCAGTGGCAGTTAAGGGTCTTACTTTTGACTCCTTGGCTCACGATAACTCAGAGACAGAATCAGGATAAAAACGCGGTGTATAGACCCACTGGCGGGAGTTATGCTGAATCAGTTTTGTTTGACTCGAACCCATAATCACAACCGTTCGCATATCCACTTGACTAACATCTAAGGTTTCTAAGGTTTGGATGATTACGGTTTGCCCAGGCCGGCCCAAATTCCGCCCTAAACTGCCGGGGGTTTCTGGGGGGCGATACCTTAAGAGTATTTCCTTTGCGGTTTCTAATTGCCAGGTGCGTTGGGACGAGACGGGATTATAAAAGGCAATGACAAAATCGGCCTGGGCAGCGGCGGTAATTCGCTGGGCAATGGTCTCCCAAGGCTTGAGAATATCGGACAAAGAAATCACACAGAAATCATGCCCCATCGGTGCGCCCACTAATGCCCCGGCGGCCTGGAACGCGGAAATTCCCGGACAGACTTCAAGTTCAATGCCTTCCCACTCTGGTTTAGCGCGCTGCTCCAAGACTTCAAACACTGCCGCCGCCATGGCAAAAATGCCCGGATCTCCTGATGACACGACTGCGACAGATTTTCCCGTTGCGGCTAAGTCTAAGGCCATTTCTGCCCGATCTAATTCCACCCGATTATCAGATTCGTGGCGGTTAATCTGGGGTAAACGCAGGGATTCAACTAAGTTCAAATAGGTTTTATAGCCGACCCAATCCGTAGCTGAGAGCAAAGCCGTTTTCACTTCCGGCGACATCCAGGCCAAATCCCCCGGCCCAGTACCAACAATGACTAACTTTCCGGGTTTAGCTTCAGTCAATTCTGGATAATACCGATAAATTAACTGCTTAGAACTGGGATTAAATTCAGATAAGGGTGTTTCTAAGTTAGTAATTTCAATGACAAGATCACTGGCCTGGTCGGATGCTAAAAAGGGAATTTTACTCTCGGTTAACCAAGGGGCTGTTCCGATGAGTTTAATTGAAGCTCCAGCCAGCAAGTCCGCTAAAAAATCTTTGGCATCTTCAGGGTTAACGAGCTGATAGTTTGGGGGTGGTGCAAGTAAGGCAGTTTGAAAGCGAATCTCTCCAGTCGTGGTGATGGCTGCATTTACTTCTAAAATATTGGCAATCTGTCGCGCTAACTGATTAGACCCCTTTAGACCCCCCAACAACGGTACAACCGCACTCCCATCTTCCGCCACCGCCAATACCGGGGGTTCCTGCCATTTATTGCTTAGGAGTGGAGCTAATGTCCGAATCAAAATTCCCGCCGCACAAAACCCAATAATCGGCACTCCAGCTTGAAATAATTCCCGCACGGTCTCGCCAAAGTCTGTATAGGCAATATCCGGGGCCTGGGTGCGATTGGCTAATCCATAAATTCTTGCATGGGGGAACTGGGCCGTAATTTTGCGGGCGGTGATCAGGCTGGCCTGGTTCAAAGTAATCAATGCAATAGTCATCTATCAAACCCCCAAAAGCTGCTCAATGGGTTTCAACTCCGGCATTCGATATGCAATGTAATCCTCATGAGTCAATTGCCTACGTCGCTTGAAATGGGAATAATAAATATCCCAGTTCTCTTGTTGTATGGTTATGGCCTCTTGTAAATTTGCTGGATTTTTAAGAGCGAAAATTGGTTGATTGCAAATATCAAATAGCATCAGCTTATCTTCATGTTCTTCAAGCCAGTTTGATATAGATGAGAATGCAACAAACTCATAAAGGACTGGATTTAAGGAAAAGCTATAGATTTTTAGGGGATTTATTGATAATTTATCCTGATGACAATAACTTTTATGAGCACACCATGAATCTCTAAACAGAATTCCTTTTCTTTTTTGAGACTTCAAATATGATTTTTCAATTATATTGCAATCCTTGTATCCTATAATAATCAAGATAGATATTGCTTCATTTAGTTGGTCATTTTTATTGATTTCAAGTTGATTATAATATCCTAAAACTGCGGATCTATATCTTGGCGAGTTTGTGGCTTTATCAGTAATGACCTTTAATATACGCGTAAATTCCTCATCTGCACTTAAGTTTGGTCTTGTGTAGTTTTTAACTTGAGTGAAGTTTAGAGATGGCTTAAATTTACTAATGTACTCTGTTTCTGTTTCTTTGAGCTGATGAATAGGTATACTTTTCCAATGAATTTGATACTGTCGCCTCATATTTGTTCGTTTAAGTTGATCATGCCGATGATGTTTTCTTCCTTCCCAACGAGAACAAAGATTAGTTGAAAGCCCAACATACCAAACTTTATCAGAGGCATCAACTACAACATAAATTCCTGGTGTTGATGGTAAACTTTCTCGTTGCTCAAATTCCACACTTGGCCAAATCTTCCATTCCATATAAAAACTCTAATCACAACTCTTTAATTATCAGTAACTAAGAGAAGCAAGTCATTAGAACCAATTCTATTTCCATTGACACTTCAAACTGTCCAATTTTCGATAAGTAGCCCTGATACTTTGCTAAAATCCTGGTGATTACGAGTTAATAGGATTAGGCCACGGCACAACGCGATCGCTGCAATCCGAGCATCCATCTTTCCGAGTTGAATCCGCTCGTATCCTTTGACTAATTGCTCCAGATTGTTGGCACGGTTAATGTAAGTATGGCTACCTAGCATCTGTTCTTGAAATGTCACAATCGAGACAGCAAAATCTGACAATGCATATTGAGCCATGCGAGTCGAAAGGTTTGTGTAGTCTTGCCCTGCTTTTCTCTGAAGAATGCTCAAATGATCTGTGTCCAATAAATATTTCATGACTCGTCTTGCAGTTTAAGAAGCGATTCATCCTGACGCACTGCCCGACCATAAGCAAGCACTTCTTCAAACTCAGGCTCATCCTTAAAAGACCCGGTAATTTCTTGTAGCCAATTGATTGGCTGAGATGTTAGAACGTGCATTTGTAGTTCTACGATTGCCTTTTCTGCTGCGGTGACTCGCTCCTCCAAAGAAGTATGAATTGCCATGCCATCAACTGTCATCGCCCTAAACTCCTATTTCCATCTATGGGATGCTAGAGTCATAAACCCTAAAGCTAGTTTAACGATGTTATCTCGATCCATTCCCGTCAATCTGCCCAACCAGGCCTACAAAGTGGTGAT
This sequence comes from Pseudocalidococcus azoricus BACA0444, assembly GCF_031729055.1. Taxonomy (NCBI): domain Bacteria; kingdom Bacillati; phylum Cyanobacteriota; class Cyanophyceae; order Acaryochloridales; family Thermosynechococcaceae; genus Pseudocalidococcus; species Pseudocalidococcus azoricus. The sequence continues at coordinate 45,783 of NZ_JAVMIP010000013.1, forward strand.
TCAAGCTGGGGGACAAGCAGACCTCGGATCAATTCTCCAAGCCCAAGGACTGGTTAAACCCGGTCAAAAGCTTCTAGTCGTTTCTAACTCGCAAATTTTTCGCCATTATGGGCCAGACATCATGGACTCATTGCTCAATGCAGGGGCAGATGTGGAGAAATGCCTGATCCCGGCCGGTGAACGCTACAAGACCCCGAAAACCCTCCAGAAAATCTATGATGCAGCCTTAGCTCACAGACTGGAACGCGGCTCGGCCTTGGTGGCCTTGGGGGGCGGTGTGGTCGGGGATATGACCGGATTTGCGGCGGCGACTTGGTTGCGAGGGATTGGCGTGATTCAAGTTCCCACCAGTTTATTAGCGATGGTGGATGCCGCAATTGGAGGGAAAACAGGCGTTAACCATCCCCAGGGCAAAAATTTAATTGGGGCCTTTCATCAACCCCGCTTAGTCCTGATTGATCCTCATACCTTGCAAACCCTCCCCCGGCGAGAATTTCGGGCAGCCATGGCAGAAGTGATTAAATATGGGGTGATCTGGGATGCAGAGTTATTTGACTTGCTGGAAAATGCTCTTGTCCTAGACCGGGTGGAAGCTCTGGGGGATGATCTCTTAGGTCAAATTCTGATTCGTTCCTGCCAGGCCAAGGTAGATGTGGTGACAAAAGACGAGCGGGAATCAGGGTTACGGGCGATTCTCAACTACGGCCACACCCTCGGTCATGCTCTAGAAAGTATTACCCAATATCGGCAGTTTAATCATGGAGAAGCGGTGGGCCTGGGAATGTTAGCAGCGGGGGAAATTGCGGTCAGGATGGGCCTGTGGACAGAAGTGGATCAAAGTCGTCAGATGCAGTTGGTGGAAAAAGTTAAGTTGCCCTCGGCCTGGCCTGGGGATTTAGATTTGGATACAGTGCTCACCCTGTTAAGCAGCGACAAGAAAGTTAAAGATGGTCAAGTCCGCTTTATTCTGCCCCAGGCCATTGGTCAAGTGATCATCCACGATCAAGTTCCGCCAGCCATTATTCGAGGGGCAATCCAATCTCTCCAGGCCTAGTCCCATTCCGAGGCGCGATGCAGATCACCCATAAACCAGCATCCGACTCAAAATTGGGCCCAAAACTGCCAAAGCTCAAAACCAGGGAACATGAAACAACTGATCACTGGCTTTGAACACCACATTGGGAGATGACTAAAACCTAGCGGATATATTCCTTCAGGACACTATTACGGTTGGGATGGCGGAGTTTGCGCAGGGCTTTGGCTTCAATTTGGCGAATCCGTTCCCGCGTTACATTGAAAATTTGCCCAATTTCTTCCAGGGTTTTCATCCGCCCATCGTCCAGGCCATAACGCAGTTTCAAAACATCTCGTTCCCGCGGACTGAGGGTACATAAAACTGTTTCCAAGTCTTCCCGGAGCAAATGTTTGGAAACCTGATCTTCTGGGGTTTCGCCATCGGACTCAATAAAATCCCCCAACCGAGAATCTTCTTCTTTACCGATGGGGGTTTCTAAGGAAATTGGCAGTTGGGCCGACTTGGCAATAAACCGGAGTTTTTCAATGGTCATTTCCATCCGTTCGGCAATTTCTTCCTCGGTGGGTTTGCGGCCCATTTCTTGGGAGAGGAGTTTAGTGGTTTTCTTAATCCGAGAGATGGTTTCGTAAAGGTGGACAGGAAGGCGAATGGTTCGGGATTGATCAGCAATGGCGCGAGTGATGGCCTGGCGGATCCACCAAGTGGCATAGGTGGAGAATTTATAGCCTTTCTCGTGATCAAACTTTTCCGCTGCCCGAATTAGGCCCAAGCTCCCTTCTTGAATCAAATCTTGGAAGGACAGGCCCCGGTTCATATATTTCTTGGCAATGGACACCACCAAACGGAGGTTCGACTGGACCATTTTTTCTTTCGCCCGCCGCCCAATAAATAAGCGATGCCGAAATGCGGGCAAGGTCATCTTAACTTCACTGGCCCAGGGTTCGGGATGTCGCTCTAAGTCCTCTGGGTCACAGTCTAATTGCTCACTAATCCGGTCACGAATCCGCTCCAGTTCCAATAGGTCAGCGATTTTCCGTGCCAGTTCAATTTCTTCATCGGCCCGCAGCAAGCGAATCCGGCCAATTTCTTGTAAGTAGAGGCGAATGGAATCTTCGGTGTAATGTTTTTTCTTGGCCGTGGCCCGCCGCCGCCCCTTAGCCTTACCCGCTTTGCCCTCACCATCATCGGAGGCCTCATCATCTTCTAACTCATCAAGCTCTTCATCCAGTTCATCCTCAGCCTCAATGAGTAATGCATCAAGGGCCATTTCGGCCGCCGGGGTTGCCTCGAGTACAGTGGCCTGGGTCATGCGGGTGTCCTCATCTCTTCTCTCTAAGTGACATGAAAAATTGGCGATAGTCGTAAAACTAAGGTTGAAGCCGGTCACCGAGAGTGGGAATTAGCCTGAACTTTAGCGTGATGTAAAAACATCCCAGGCTGGTCAACCCCTAATCCGGTGAGGCTTTCAACATTGTTCTGCAATATTCTAGCTAAAACCTCATTGATTGTAGCCTTTCTTACAAAAATTCGACAACAACTTTGTTTGCTTAGGTTTGGTATTAGTTTGAGCAGGTGAATTGCGGGTTGTTCTGGATATTTTTAATGGCTTGCCATTCCGCTGGAGTTAAGGGTTCTGAGACTAGGGAAATCCCCAAATCATCCTCGAGGGCCTGGCAGAGGGTTGAGATAATAATTTCAGGATCAGGGAATTGACAGTTAGGCAGAATTAACGGGGCTTGGAATACCTGTTGCCATAAATTTGGATCAGGCCGTAGCCGCATTGAACCATGTTGTAAAACAGTTAACCCACTCCAGGCCTGGGCACTACCAATTAATTTATAGCCCCCCGCCAAGACTAAATCTGCTCTGGTGGCACGGCTAAAACAGTTCACAGTCCGCTGATCATGCCTCTGGTCAGACCCGAAAGATAACTCCATGCCCAAACGGCCCCAACCTTTGATCAAAAACCGACAGAGGGTTTCGTAGGCTAAGCGTCTCTGGGGTGCTGCTAGGGTTGTCACCAGGCCATAGGTTAAATCCCCCTGATGTAAAACAGCCCGCCCCCCTGTGGGTCGTCTGACGATATCTAAGGGTTTTCTCTCCCAGGCCAAGGTTTGCCAATGCTCCGGTAAGCCTTGCTGATGATAGCCACAGGAAATTGCCGCCCCCTCCCACTGATAAAATCGCAGACAAGACGTGAGCAAGCCCTGTTGTTGTTGTTGCCAAAGCCAGGTATCAATAGCCATTTGGGTTAAACCGGTCGCCGTTATCGGGGGAATATACCGCCAGGCCGGGTGAGAGATGTTAACGGTCATAAAAACGGGTCGCAAAGTTCAAGGCTCGCGTCGGGGAGAGTTGACGCGCCTTAAGAATTGTTGCGGTTAGTAACGCATAGGCCAAAATGCCCACCCCGACTAAGCCCAAGGGGCCAAAACTGGTGGCCGAAGTATTCCAAAGGGCATGAATTAAAGCCGCCACAAACCAACCCAAGCCCAAGATAAACCAACGTTGTCGCGGGTACAGCACCGCCAAACCAATACAATAACCAAAATAGCCACTGTAGGCCATATGTCCGGCCACCGACCCTAAGACCCGCGGAATCAAGACCTGTAAGCCGGTTAAATCTCCCGTTTGGGCAATTAAATTGGGGACATACTGCCCCAGCGTCTCTAACCACGTAAAGCCCAAGGCAGCGGCTGTGGCCAATAAAATCCCATCCAACGGTTCCCAAACCCCAATCTGTTCCCGGCGAGGAGAGCGCAACAGCCGTCCCAACCCCCAGGCCATCAACACAGGAATTGCTTTGAGTAACTCCTCCAGCAGCCCCGCCCCAAAAAAGTAACCAATAAACTGCTGCCCAAAATTCATCTGACTTGGATTGACTGTTCCCGGTAGCACCTGCCGAAAAAACCAGGCCAGGCCAAGGGTAATGGGACTCCGAATTAATAAAATTTCCAAAATTACCGCCGCCGCCAAGACCCAAATTGGTTTTGGTTTGCCACAGAGTTGATAGATAAAGTAATACCCTGCCAGGCCCAGATAAACCGCCAACACCACCTTAAACAGGGAGCCATTAGCCGTAGTCATAAATAGCAAAATCACGGCCAACACCGTCACCATCCCCGGCATTAAATAGGCCTTGCGGGCTAAATCCTGGCCAGCCGCTAACAGGGGCATTAATTGGGACAGGGTTAAGGTACTCACAGGCGGGCGGGTCAGGGTTGCAGGGATTTCAGTGGCAGCAATGTAATTAAACTCAAACTCCGGCCCCTCCGTGCCCAACCGAAACCGATCACCAGGGGTCAACACATGGGGGGCCGTAATGCGGCGGTGATTCAAAAATGTCCCGTTAATACTGTTCAAATCCTCAATTTGCCAGATCCAGGGTTCTGTAGCCCCAGGGCCGGGTCGTAAGGAAACATGATGGCGAGAGACAGCCCCATAGCGTTGGGAATCTAGAACCACCTGACAGCTTTGCGGATCCCGTCCAATCAGGGTTGATGCCGATGTTGATAACCAAAAGTCCTGGGTTTCTGGAGAAACTTGCCGTAACAGGGGCCCCTGGCCAGGCCTGGGAAATGAGCCAAACGATCCGAGGTTTTCCGTCATTTACGCGCCTAAAGTGCAAGGGAGGGCAAGTTCATCTGCTAAAATTCTGAAGGATTTTGTCACAAGAGTTTAGGAATGACTTGTCCACGGATTGCGGTAGATGCCATGGGCGGCGACTATGCCCCCGACGAAATAGTTGCTGGAGCGATTCGGGCCCAAGCAGAATTGGCAGCAGAAATTATCCTGGTGGGCGATCCTGAGCCAATCCAGCGGTATTTAGATGAACATGAAAGCGGGATTAAGCTAAAAATAGTCCCCGCCGCTGATGTGGTGGAAATGCATGAAGAGCCGTTGATTGCCCTGCGCCGCAAACCCAATGCCTCAATCAATGTCGCCATGACCTTGGTGAAGAAAGGGGAAGCTGATGCGGTGGTTTCGGCCGGACATTCTGGGGCGGCGATGGCAGCGGCATTACTCCGACTGGGAAAATTACCCGGGATTGACCGACCAGCGATTGGAGCCATGTTCCCGACCCTCCTCCCCAGTAAATCGGTCTTAATTCTCGATGTTGGGGCCAACGTGGACTGTAAACCCCGCTACCTTGAACAATTTGCCTTGATGGGTTCCATTTACAGTCAATTTGTTTTAGGGGTTGAAGAACCCAAGGTTGGCCTGCTCAATATTGGCGAAGAAGACTGCAAAGGCAATGACCTCGCCCTCCAGGCCCACAGCTTGTTGCGGGACAATCCCCGGATTTCCTTTTTGGGTAATGCAGAAGGGCGTGATGTCATGTCGGGGCAGTTTGATGTCGTAGTTTGTGATGGCTTTGTCGGGAATGTTTTATTGAAATTTGCTGAATCCCTCGGGGGCGTGTTAGTTCAAATTCTCCGGGAAGAACTCCCCAAAGGTTGGCGGGGTCGCTTAGGAACAGCCCTGTTACGCCCTAACTTACGGAATATCAAACAACGGATTGATCATGCCGAACATGGGGGCGGTTTGCTCTTGGGGGTGGATGGAATTTGCATCATCAGTCATGGCAGTGCCCAGGCCCCATCCATTTTTAATGCCATTCGTCTGGCCCAAGAAGCGGTCGAGCACCAAGTCTCGCAACGGATCCAGGCCTGTTATCAAGCATCCAGTGTCGTTGGAGAGGGAGATTAGTGGAGTTGCCCTTTGGCGTAAATTTTATTGGTATTGGAGCCGCCGCCCCCCCTGTTGCCCTGAGTAATCATGACTTAACTGCCTTAGTTGAAACCTCCGATGAGTGGATTCAGACCCGCACCGGAATTTGCCAGCGCCGGATTGCCACCCCAGACATTACCCTAACGGAACTCGCTACAACTGCGGCCCAAAACGCGATCACCCAGGCCAAGATTGATCCGACCACGATTGATTTAATCATCCTGGCCACTTCAACTCCAGATGATTTATTTGGCAGTGCCAGTTTAATCCAGTCAAAAATTGGCGCGTCCCATGCCGTTGCCTTTGATCTCACCGCGGCCTGTTCGGGATTTATTTTTGGCCTGGTGACTGCCTCCCAATATTTGCAAACAGGCACTTACCGGCGGGCCTTAGTGATTGGGGCTGATATTCTTTCCCGCTGGGTGGATTGGACGGATCGGCGCACCTGTATTTTGTTTGGCGATGGGGCCGGGGCCATGATTCTGGATGCGGCTCCCACCAATGAAAACGCGCTCCTTGGGTTTGAACTTCGCAGTGATGGCAAACTAAATCACCATTTAACCTTGGCATTTCAACCGGAACCCCAGGCCTTAGTCCACACGAAAATTGCCCAAGGGAAATATCAACCCATCTACATGAACGGTCAAGAAATTTATCGCTTTGCCGTTACCCAAGTCCCAGAAGTGATTACAAAAACCCTGCATCGAGCGAACCTTACCGCTGCTGATATGGATTGGTTAGTCCTTCATCAAGCGAATCAACGAATTTTAGATTCGGTCGCCCAACGCTTAGAGATTCCCAAAGAGAAAGTTATTAGTAATTTGGCCAACTACGGCAATACCTCAGCAGCTTCAATTCCCTTAGCTTTGGCAGAATCTATTAATCAAGGCAAGATAAAACCAGGCCATGTCATTGCCACCGCGGGGTTTGGGGCGGGTTTAACCTGGGGTTCAGCTATTTTCCGTTGGGGGGTCTGACTTCACAACTTAAAGTTTTACTTTGTGGCTTTAATTTAAGTGAATACCCAAAATTTGAAGTTCCTAATTAATCTATGTTGTTGCGGTAGTTTCATCAGTTTCAATTGCTTGAACTACTCCTGTTTTATAAATTTCAAGCAGTTGTTTAAAATTTGAGCAAAAGTTTTTCTAGTTCCAGAACTATAGGGAGCAAGATCATTTTTTACAGTGTCCCAAACTACATCTTCATCTACGTTTAAGTAGTCATGAACAACCTTACTTCTCATCCCAACGATTGCTTTCCAGGGAATTTCTGGATGGGTATCTCGAAACTCTAAGGAAACTCTTCGAGCAGCTTCGCCAATAATTTGTAATAGATAAGTGATTGCTAATCTCAGTTGCTCATTATCATCAAAGTCTTCTCGGCTTAAACCTGCTACAAAATCAATCGCTTTTCTGGCAGTATCCATCATGTGTCCAATATAAACTAGGTCATCACGTTGCGACATAAAAAACCTTAGCTGTGGCTAAAACGCGATCACGAATTCGTTGATTAAGAAATTTAGTCGTGATCAGATCAATGGGTCGGTTATCAAATAAAGCTGAAAGTTCCTCTTGAATTTGATATAGCTTGAAGAAACCAGGGGTAAAGCCAGATTCAAACTCAACTAAAATATCAATGTCACTAGTGGGTGAAAAATCATCTCGCAAAACTGAGCCAAATAACGAAAGTTTAGAAATATGCCATTGTTGACAGAGTGCTGAAATTTTATCAACAGGAATTTCAATATTTTTAAGTTTCATGTTAATTCTATCCCCAAGACTTCTAGCTGCTGGTTAATCCAAGTTATTGCAATGACTTCATCGGTTTCAATCGCGCGTTCTACTCCTGTTTTAGCAATTTCTAACAACTGTTTCGACTGCTCCCGCTTTTGGTGAGAGGCTTCAACATTGTTTCTGATTTTCTGTTGAATAGAACTAGGTGCTTCCCAAACTAAAAATTGAGCAATTTCGTTAGGGTACAGTTCAATCTGACCAGATGATCCCTTGAAATGCTTTTCAACGAATAACTTTCCAATAATACTGTTGAGGTAAATTGACAGATAAACCGGATCGAGTGAATCCGTTCTCAAAATCGTGACATGGTTATCTGGTAAAGCTTCTTGCTCATAGAGGTAAGGCGCACACCGTCCAATTGTGCCAACACCTGTACCATTGATTAAAACATCGTCAGTTTGAATCGTCAGTGGATCATCGGTTTCCGGTAAATAGGCATAGCGATTATCTGCCAGGATGACTTCGCCTTCTCGGACGTGCTTGGAATTAACAACAGGCAAACCTAATTTATTTTTATCTTGTTCTTCAATATATTCGGGTTGTTTCCCACGTTGATTAAGGATGAGTAAATTATCGAGGGCAGTTAGCTCAACTTTTTCCTCCAGTCGTTCAATCAGTTGATCAAATTTTGGCTGGTAATACTCGGCATCAAAGCGACCAGAAGACAGAAATGACTCTGAATAACTCTTAACTGCAATGGCTTCTTCCGTGGGTTGCCAGGCCTGTAAACCAAGCTCCGACAATAACAAATTCTCAGCTTGTTGATAAATGTCTTTCGATTTCTGTTTCAAGTTGTACGAATATCGGATAGTTCTCTGAATAAGATTTTGAAAATCAACATGAGGTATAACCGCTAGAATTTCTCTTTGGCTAATCAATAAAACTCTGTCTCTTGTTGTACCACTTGCATATCTATAAAATTGGCTACGACCAAACTTTGAGTTAAAAAAAGTAGCTAAGTAATATGGGTTTAGCTTGATAGTTTTATTGATTTTGAACCTAGTTAGCTCTCGTCTAAAAATATATTTTTGGTACGCTGAAGTTAAGACGGTTGAATACCCTAGGAAGCCGATCTTCGTAGAAACTACCTCTCCAGGAAAAGCTTCATATTTTTTTAGATTACCAGCATCTTCTTCTGAAACAAAAAGTACATCATCTAGCTCAAGAGAGCCAATTTTAGATACATTCTGCATTCTTAGAATAGGAATTCCATCTGCGGCGTAGGTATCAGCAAGTAATTCAGAGCCAAAGGGGCCATCAAAAAGATTACATAGACTTCCCAACCTGTGAGGTTCCTTTCTCATTAAGATTGTTTCTACTTCAAGATGTTCCTTTTTGTAAAATTCTGGGTCAAATCTTAGTGACTTTTCCAACTGACTGAAAGAAATTTGAACTGCTTCAAGCCCATCCATTAACTGCTGATACCTCACAGCATCAAACGGCGTAACAGATGGGCCGGGTTTAAAAAAACTGAGATTCTCCTTTTTGGCAAACTCAATAAAGGCTTCCGTAATCCCGTCTTCTGTCAGGCCCTCATGGTTAAACAAATCATGATCAACAATCCAATGATTATGGTTATCAAAGAGTAAACCACCCGAATCACCAGGCTTCTTCACATAAATCTTTTCACCGGAATTATCTTTCCCGGACTTCCGCATTGTGGCAAAAAAGATATTGTAGTCATCCTGTTGGGGACAGAGTGCGCCAGCTTTGGAGTCATCATTCCACTTCTGCACGAACAACACCGAAGTTTTTGTCCCTGTGTGAGGCTTAAACGTGTTGCCATGTAGTCCGATCACCGCCAAAATTCGACAGCGCGCTGCAATATAGTCTCGAATGTGTTTATCAGAAGAGTTGTTAAACCGCCCTTGAGGAAGCACAATCGCCATTCTGCCCCCCGGTTTCAAAAAATCCAGGTTGCGTTCAATAAATAAAATGTCGCGCCCAACCTTGGTTTCCCATTTCCCATTTGACTTTTTCGCCAGGTCATAGCGGGCAATCATCCGCGGTTCCTTAATATCTCCGGCAAAAGGCGGATTCGCCATCAACACATCAAACTGGAATTCTCGATAGTCCTTGCTGCCTTTAGGTCTCAGTTTTTTGAGTCGTCTGAAACCCTCATGATAAACATCATCCCAATTCTCCTGCTCTGTCACTTCATCCCAAAGTTCATAATCCAGCGTGTTCAAATGCAACACATTCGTCTGTCCATCACCCGCAATCAGATTTAACGTCCGGGCCACGCGCACTGCCTTTTCATCAAAATCAATCGCAAAAACTTTATCCTCCACATACTCTTTGCACCGAGGCGGCTTGTCTTCTAAAGAAAATAAATGACTTGCCTCTAAACCTTCATCATCTAAAATCTGCCGCCAGACATAAAAAATTGTGTGAACTGGAAAGCCAGAAGACCCCGCTGCTGTATCAATGATGTACTCATCCTCTTGGGGATTGAGCATTCTTACACACATATCAATGACATAACGAGGTGTAAAAAACTGCCCTTTCTCACCCCGACTACTCTTGTTAATTAAATACTCAAAGGCTTCATCAATAACTTCAAGGTTGGAATTGAATAACTTAACGTTTTCTAAAGACGATACACACACCGATAAATGAGAGCGCGTCAGACTAATCTTGGTATCTTCACTAAATACACCCTCCCATTTTTTCTTGGCTTTATCAAAAAGGGATTGAATCTTAGCATGTAGATCACTTTCTGTTTGTCCCGTATTGCGGAACTCAAGAGAGTGCGTAGATCGCCTGTTACCCTGCCCAGCAAACCACTCATCATAGAGTTTAGTAAAAATCAGCTTAAACAATTCCTCAAAAACATCTACCCCAGCATTTGCCAGCACCTCATCTTCCATTTCTTCAATCAATGTCTTGAGGGATTTATTCTCCTTTACTAACTTGTCATTGGCAATCAAATCTTCCAGCGTAAACTTGATTTTGAGAATATCCGCTAGGGTTTCATTCGCATTGGGTAGCCTTGGAATGTCTTCAAAGTAATTAGGATCCTTGCGCTGGTAATAGGAAATTTGCTCCCCATTTGTCCAAACAGCAATCTGCGCCCCGGTAGCATTACAGTAGGAGCGAAGCTGTCCCTTCCCATCCTTAAGTTTTGGTTTCTTTAGCTCTACAATCATGTACACTGCATTGGGCCGGTCTTTATCCATCACCACAATGTCTGCCCGTTTCACTTCTCGTCCGAAATTAACTCCATACTCCACCTGAATGCGGCTGAGAGGATAGTCCAACCGTTCGGTCAAGACTCGTAAATAAAGTTGCCGAATCACTTCTTCTGGTGTGAGCTTGATTTGTTTTTTGCGTACTAAACAATCGGTATAGGGAGCTTCACCGTTTTTAGCCTCTTTAAGAATAATGCTCTGCTCTAACTGCTCAATCTCAGCGGTCGTAAACTGCAACAGCTTGTAATTTGAGTCTTTGAGGATATTTGCTAATTTCATCAGGGGTGTTCAAGTGAAAGGAGATACTTTTCTATAAAAGTTTAGAGCTATTTTAACCTGAGTTCGGGATAAGAAAATTCCTAAAAAGTAAGCGTGTAGGGCATTAGAAAGGACTCGGATTTACAAGCCTAGTTCTGGAGACAAGAGAGTCCTGTCAGGGATCAGGATTCAGGCCAGCTTGTTCTAAAAGTCGTTGCAGTCGGATGATTTCCATCTCTGCCAGATCTGCCCGTTGCTGTTCCAAGTCTGCCCGTTGTGCCTCTCGTTCAGCCGAAGTCAGAATCCATTGGGAATCTCGGTCATACCAGCGCAACCACAACCGCTCAACACCTTGATACCGTCCCCACCAAAGCCCCAGGCCTAACTCAGCGGCTGCCAACCAAAACCCAGGCCCTGTCACAGATAACGGCTGATATCGTTCGTGGACTAAGCCAAAAGCCTGTAACTCGTCTGTGTAGCGATTAAAAACAAAGTAGTAGGGAACTCTCAAAATTTGCTCATAGACCGTCCATTTGTTCGGTGGTTGACTCGCATCCCGTAAACTGCGGCCCAAATCTTCTTTTTCCGGGCCTGGGGATAACAATTCCAGCACCACAAAAGGCGCAATACCCTCCTGCCACATGACATAACTTAAGCGCAAGTCTTGATCATCATAAAGACGCGGGACTCCTAATACCGCAAACCAATCTGGACGTTTATACCATTGGGGATGGCGCAGATCGTAATACAGGTTCAAGTCACTCGCAGCAAAGATCTCGTCGGCTTCATAGGTAGGAGGACAAAACGTTTGGCGCAGGAGTTCAGGTTGCAATAAATGGAATTCGTCCGGCAAACCAGGTTCCTCGGGGTCTTCACTAGGCAGATCGTACATGGTGGGCAAGGTATACCGAGGGGAAAGGGGCGGCGAGGTTTGCTCCATAGTCTCATCGTTGCTCAAGAGTTGGCCTGGCCCCTATTGTAGGTGATGGCTTTAGTCAATCCTCAATACCCTGGGTGCTCCAACCCCTAGAGATTCCCACAGAGAGCGTGATCACCAACCTAGCCAACTAGGGCAATACCACCGTGCTTCGATTCCTCCCATGGGCTGAGTCTGTTGAACAAGGTAAAATTAAACCGGGAGATATTATTACTACGGCCGGTTTTTGGGCAGGTCGAACTTGGAGAGCCGCCATTTTTCGCTGGGGATTGACCAGGCCAGCCTAAAATCACACTAAAATATTTTCCATCAATCCGATTGATTCGCCAAATACTCCGGGCCTATAGGATTCCTCTAATTTGGTCATCAGCTTACATCTATGTCATTAGGATATTTCAGGATGAAATCACTTTTATTTAAAACTCTGGTCTTACTTCCGGTTGCAACTGTAGCGATGACGGCTCTCCCGGCCTGGGCTGAACGGGAAGTGCGAGTAGCCAACAACGGCAAGGGAACCATTTACACCGTGGATATGGATTCTTTAAGTGTCTATGTGGGGAACCAAGGGGTGAAACAGGTCAACTTTAAGCTATCCACCGTTGGTGATGAATATTGGCACGATGCCACAGCCTCCTGCAATCCCTACGATGTCAAAAGTGAATTTTACAACTGGTCTTGGTCAGGGACACGGAGCTATCCGGCGGGAACCATTGCTGGAGACATTGCTCGGGCTGTTTGTCCTTAAAACCTCAATAACCCATCCACAACACCCGGCAGGATAGTGATTGCTTGTCCCACTGCCTAGATTCCGCATTGGGGGAACTGATTCACCGCAGACTACGTCAGAGCCATGTTAGTGTCCAAGGTTCCAGGCCTGGCAAACTGACAACGTGAGGAGTCTATGGCAGTCAAACAAGTTCGCAATGCTATCTTTGCCGGGTTATCGGGGGCCGTGGTGATTATGGCCTTTGCCAATAACCTCCATGATGTTACCCAGCGGTGGTGGCCCAATCCGTTCCAGGCCAGCTTATCCCCCGCCCCCAACTCCAATCTCAATGCCATTGCCCAGGCCGCTGATACGCCTCCCAACCCCAATCTCCTCGACCGTCTCCAGGCCCTGACAAGTACACCCACCTTTTATGTGGCGGCTAATGGGGATGATCAACAGGAGGGAACCGCCAATGCCCCCTTCCAAACCCTCAGCCAAGCCATCACCGCCGTCACCACTGCCCAGGCCAAGTCACCCGAAACCCAATTTATAATCCAACTGGCCGCCGGAACCTATGGGGATACCAACACCTCCGAACCGCTTCTAATTCCTCCTGGGGTCACGCTGAAAGGACAAGGAGCAGCCACCACCGTCAAGCAATCCCTGCAACTCAGTCATAACAGTCGGGTTGAGCAACTTGTCCTCGATGAAACTGGTATCCTAATTCGCCCCCAAGAAAACGCAACTGGCGAGGTATCCGTGCAACAGGTCAGCATTACGCGGGGATTTCTCACCATCAAAGCTGCTGGCCCCTTACCGACACCCAAAATTACTGTCAAACAACTCACCATGGCCGATAGCTGCATCTTGGTTAGTGGTTTGGCCCGCCCTGAAATTCGCGATGTCCAACTGCGGGGTAATGTGGGGGTTGATGACTTTAGCTTGGCCCATTGCAGTGAAAATGGCTTGCTGGCCAGTGATGATCGAATGCCCCTAATTCAACTTCTGGGGGCCGCCGACCTGGAAAATATTGTTGTCTCTAATACTAACTTGGCCCTCTTCAACCAGGCCGAGGGCAGTGTGATTAAAAATCTCCGGATTGTGAACAGCCTAAATGGGGTTGAAAATACGGGTAATCTCAGCCTCGATGGCCCCAATTTGGAAAATGTTTCCTATACCGGCATCTGCAACCAAGGCACTCTCACCCTCCAACGTCCTGGATTTGACCCAACGACAGCCACAACCACAGCCCAATGTCTAGTGCCAGGGTTGGATCAGCCGCCCCCATCGCCAATCAACTTGGCCGGTAATTTGGATAATGTCAAAGTTAATTAATTGCGGATGATTTTCTAAGCAAGAGTCCGCCGTAATAGGCCTTGAATACTCACCACCACCAGGCCAGCAAATCCCAATAACAGCGCCATAGATTGCCAGAGGCTAACATTTCCCCAGGGCGCGGCCATAACCACATCCCCAAACGTCCAGGCCGGGTGGAGATAGAGATAGCGAATTGGTTCAATGGCAAAACTGAGGGGGTTCAAACTGGCCACCACTTGCAACCAACCGGGCATAAACTCTAAGGGAACCAGGGCCGTACTGGCAAACAAGAGGGGCAAGTTGATCACAAAGATCACAGCCAAAAGCTCAATATGTCCCGGTAAGGCAAAGGTCAGCCCCAAGCTCAAGGCCGTCACCCCAAACACCAAACAGAGAATGATCAGCATTACCACTCCCAGGCCAGACCAACTCGGCAACCCACTGCCCAACAAGTAACCTGTCCCGACAATAGCCGCCGATTGCAACACACTCAAGGTCGTAATAAACAAGGCCGAAGCCAAGACAATCGAAAAGCGGGAAACCAGGGGAGCCACCAAGAGCCGATTCAAAAAGCCAAATTCCCGATCAAACATCACCGGCAACCCCGCATTCAAAGCCCCACTAAAGGCCGTGAAGACAATTACTCCCGCGCAGAGAAACTGTCCATAATCTCGGCTGGCCCCAAATAACCCCTGGGGAACATTTTTGAATAGGGCCCCAAACAGAATCAGCCACATCAGGGGTTGAATAATTCCGGCAATCAGAGTTGAAGGCCGCCGCTGGAGTTGAATAAACAGCCGTCGTGTCAGGGCTAAGGTTTCCTGGATAAACTCCCCCACTGGGCCAGCCTGATTAGTGACCTCTGGGCTTAAACCAAGGATGTCTGGGGATGGACTCGGGGTTGTTGTCATGGCTAAGTTGATTCCAAGGAGCTTAATCATTCGTAATTTTATCGCAATCCCCAGGCCGGCCACCTCTGATGCCTGTACCTTAATCTACAGAAAAAGTAACCGAGACCACAGCCGTAATGTCTTTATCAATAGTTTGGGTATCGTAGGAGCCGCCGCCACTGACATCGGTTGAGTAGCGGGCCGTAATCTGGAAAGCATCGGTCTCGGCACTCCGGACTGGCCCCACTTGACTGCGGGTGACTCCGGCAATGGCATCGGCCCGTTCCTTGGCATCTTGGGTGGCTTCCTTAATCATTTCAACCCGCAATTTGCTGAGATTGGTATAGAGATATTGGGGTGGATCGGAGACAAAGGGAATGCCCTCATTGATTAAGTCCGTGCTAGAGCGGGAGATTTTGGCAATCCCATCCACATCCGGCGAACTAATTTCAAAACTCTGGACAAGGCGATAGGCCAAGGTTCTGCCCGTAGGATTGTTATTGACCAGTTCGGGAATGGCCTCGGTACTCACGGCACTCAGGGTGAGGGCATCGGCGGGAATATTTTGGGCTTTGAAATAGGCCTGGACGCGCTCACTATAGCGTTTGACATCCTGAAAGGCCTGGGCTAAGGTGGGCTGCTGACTGGAGACGGAACTGCGCCAAACCACATGATCAGCCCGAATCGGTCGTTTTGCTGAACCAATCACCGTCAAGGTATCGCCACTGCGGAGAGATTTAATCGCCCCAGCCCCGATTAGCGATCCAGTCCCGAGGGCAATAGCAATGGCTACTAAGCCCCAAAAAAGCTGGGGAAATGGTTTAGTTGTTGCGGATTGGGCAGGAGTTAAGGCCGATGATCCAGGTTCAGACTCAGGGGGCATAGTATTAGTTCACCAGGAATAATAAAAAGTTGACGATGCCTAACGACTTATGCCGTAGCTAATTGACTACAGCTTTGATAATGGATAATGACGCTTCTAAGAGGTGACAACAGGGACTAGAGCAATGTTCCGTTACCCCCGTTCTAATTCAATAATCGTCACCAAAACCGAAACCTTACTGAATACTGACTTAACTTAATACTTACCTCATATTGATGATATTGATGACCCCGCTCAGGAACTCTGCCATCCTAAAGCTATGGCTTACCCAGGCTGTTCTGAGGGAGGAGAACTGTTTAAAAGACTGCCCATCAAGCATTTTCTGACTTGCCCTCATCTCACTCGAAATGAGTAACGCTATAGCTCTAGATAAAATCCCAACTGAGATAGCCCTATGCCGACTGCTCACAGGCCAGCCAAGTTTGCCCCCCTCTACCAACAGCAGACCGAAGCCCCCAATTTTGACCTTGAAACGGACGATATTGTCGCTAAACTCCAGGCCTGGGATCAGCAGTATGGGGTTGAGATTCAAGATGTCGAAAATGATGCCCTCACAGTGATGTTTCAGACCCTGCCTGAGGAGTTAGAGGGCCTGGCCGCGGATATTTATCAGTTTTGCCCAGACGTGATTGATCAACATTTTGGCTGTTTTGACTCCTTCGTAGAAGACCTAGCCCCCGCAGATATTTCCCCAGAGTTAGCTGAGTTAATTGCTGGGGTTGATTTTGCCGATGATGAGTTTGGAATGGTACTCCTGATCAAGTCTTTACGGATAAACAAGGGCGTGGGGCTATGGTGGGACTAAATAAGATTACCTAGAAAAATAAATGACTCTCCGGTTGGATGTTAATTTCCATCGGCACGGCCTGGGGTTCCGCTTGCAGGGCAAATAAAATGCTTTGGGCGGCGGTGGCTGGGCTTAACATCTTGCTGCGATCCACTTTCAAGCTGACTTGATCCCAAAAGGGGGAGTCAATCCCACCAAAATAAAACAGGGTAAATTTAATCCCAAACCGCTTCAGTTCCTCGGCCATACATTTACTAAACCCCACGGCCCCAAATTTCGAGGCACAGTAGGCTGACCCCATGGCCATGGAGTGTTTGCCCAAAATCCCAATCACATTGCAGATATGCCCACCCTTGGTTTCCTTCATCGCCTCGGCTGCGAGTTGGCTGGTGTAGAAGTTTCCTTTCAAGTTCAAATCCAGCATGGCATCGAGATCAGCCGGTTCGATTTTGTTGTACTGCTTGAGGATACCGGCCCCAGCGACATTAACCAGGACATCAATTTGCCCAAACTCAGCTTTTGCAGCGGTAAACAGGGCCTGGACTTGGCTGTAGTCGGTAATGTCCGTGGGCTGAATTAACACCGGGGTTTGGGGGGGCAAGGTCATCTCTAAATTTGTCAGCTTGTCAAGGTTGCGACTGGCCAGTACCAGTTTTGCCCCAAGTTTGGCTAATTCTGGCACCAAGGCCTGGCCAATGCCTCCAGTTGCACCCACCACCACGACAACTTTTCCGTTCACAAAATATCCTGCATGATTGCCTGAGAAGTAACTTTACAATTATTTACGATCTACCCCTGGCCTGGCAATTCCGAAAGGTTTTGCCTAAATCTGTTAAAATGCGATACCCTAGACAAGGTGCAATCCAATCCCTGCTTTTGAGGATAATGGTTGACCTGTGGATCCTGATTAGAGTACAATGCAAGATCCGCAACATAGCGTGCCCCTCTAGAGGATATTCATGGCTAGTAATCAAATTTACACGCCACCCGCTTTTACTCTTCCAGACCTTGTCGAGATTCAGCGGGCCAGTTTTCGTTGGTTTTTAGAAGAAGGATTGATTGAAGAATTAGCCAGCTTTTCGCCTATTACTGACTATACCGGCAAAATTGAACTCCATTTCCTCGCCCAGAATTACAAGTTAAAACAGCCTAAATATTCGGTTGATGAAGCCAAGCGGCGAGATGCGACCTACTCGATGCAGATGTATGTGCCAACGCGTCTAATCAACAAGGAAAATGGCAACATCATTGATCAGGATGTCTTCATTGGCGATCTGCCCCTGATGACCGACCGGGGAACCTTTATTATCAACGGGGCCGAACGGGTGATCGTCAACCAGATTGTCCGCAGTCCAGGGGTCTATTACAAATCAGAAACCGACAAAAATGGTCGCCGCAGTTACAATGCCAGCTTAATTCCCAACCGCGGGGCCTGGTTGAAATTTGAAACTGACAAGAATGATCTGATTTGGGTGCGGATTGATAAAACCCGGAAACTCTCAGCCCATGTGCTGTTGAAGGCCTTAGGCTTGAGCGATGGCGAGATCATGGAACGGATGCGCCACCCCGAGTATTACCAAAAAACTATTGAGAAGGAAGGCAAATTTACTGAAGAAGATGCCCTCTTAGAGTTGTATCGCAAGCTCCGGCCTGGGGAACCTCCTACAGTTTCCGGTGGGCAGCAATTACTTGAATCTCGGTTCTTTGATCCCAAGCGCTATGATCTCGGGCGGGTTGGCCGTTACAAGCTCAATAAAAAACTGCAACTGACGATTCCGGATACCACGCGAGTTCTGACCCCGGAAGATATTCTCGCCGCCATTGATTATCTGATTAACTTGGAATTTGATCTCGGTAGCGTGGATGACATTGACCACTTGGGGAATCGCCGGGTACGGTCAGTGGGAGAACTCCTCCAAAACCAAGTCCGGGTCGGTCTTAATCGCTTGGAGCGGATTATTCGGGAACGGATGACGGTTTCAGATACGGATAACCTCAGTCCTGCCTCTTTAGTTAACCCCAAACCCTTGGTAGCTGCGATCAAAGAGTTCTTTGGTTCCAGTCAACTCTCCCAGTTCATGGATCAGACCAACCCCTTAGCGGAATTGACCCACAAACGCCGCTTGAGTGCCTTAGGGCCGGGTGGCTTGACACGAGAACGGGCCGGTTTTGCCGTGCGGGATATTCACCCGAGTCACTATGGGCGGATTTGTCCCATCGAAACCCCGGAAGGGCCGAATGCTGGCTTAATTGGTTCCTTAGCGACCCATGCTCGCGTTAATGAGTATGGCTTCATTGAAACCCCCTTCTATCCCGTCAAAGATGGCAAGGTTCTCAAAGACCAGGCCCCCCTCTATATGACTGCTGATGAAGAGGATGATAAGCGGGTCGCGCCGGGGGATATTCCCACCGATGAACAGGGTTATATTCTGGGGGAAGTTGTCCCGGTAAGGTATCGGCAAGATTTCACGACTACTACCCCGGATCAAGTGGATTTTGTGGCGGTCTCTCCGGTGCAGATTATTTCCGTTGCCACCTCCTTGATTCCCTTCTTAGAACATGACGACGCTAACCGGGCCCTGATGGGGTCTAACATGCAACGCCAGGCCGTGCCATTGTTACGGTCAACTCGCCCTCTGGTGGGAACTGGGTTAGAATCCCAAGCTGCTCGCGATTCGGGGATGGTTATCCTGAGTCGGACTGACGGGGAAGTCACCTATGTGGCCGCCAACCTGATTAAAGTTCGCTCTCCCCAAGGCCAGGAGATTAGTTACTATCTGCAAAAATATCATCGCTCTAACCAAGATACCTGCTTAAATCAACGCCCATTGGTGTTTGCTGGTGATCAGGTCAAGGCAGGGCAGGTTATTGCCGATGGTTCAGCAACTGAAGGGGGTGAACTGGCCCTCGGACAAAACATCATGGTCGCCTATATGCCCTGGGAAGGCTACAACTACGAAGATGCCATTCTCATTAGTGAGCGGTTAGTTCAAGAGGATATCTACACTTCCATTCACGTTGAGAAGTACGAAATCGAAGCCCGCCAAACCAAGCTCGGCCCCGAAGAAATTACCCGTGAAGTCCCCAATGTTTCTGAGGATTCGCTGCGACAGTTGAATGAAACGGGGATTATTCGCGTGGGAGCCTACGTCGAGTCCGGCGATATTCTTGTGGGTAAAGTCACGCCCAAGGGTGAATCCGATCAACCCCCGGAAGAAAAACTGTTGCGGGCCATCTTTGGAGAAAAAGCCCGGGATGTGCGGGATAACTCCCTCCGGGTTCCTAATGGTGAACGGGGTCGGGTTGTGGATGTGCGGGTCTTTACCCGAGAGCAGGGGGATGAATTACCGCCTGGGGCCAATATGGTTGTCCGGGTCTATGTAGCCCAAAAACGCAAAATTCAAGTCGGCGATAAAATGGCGGGGCGGCATGGGAATAAGGGGATTATTTCTCGGATTCTCCCGGCGGAAGATATGCCCTTTTTAGCCGATGGCACTCCTGTGGATATTGTCCTTAACCCTCTGGGTGTCCCCTCCCGGATGAATGTTGGCCAGGTCTATGAATGTCTCTTGGGCTGGGCTGGGCAAAATCTGGGGATGCGCTTCAAGATTACGCCTTTTGATGAAATGCATGGCCTGGAGAAATCTCGAGAAACAGTCCACGAAAAACTGCGCCAGGCCCGGGAAGCAACGGGTCATGATTGGGTCTTTGATCCTGAAAACCCCGGTAAGCTGCAAGTCTTTGATGGACGGACAGGGGAACCATTTGACCGACCAATTACGGTTGGAATGGCCTATATGCTCAAACTGGTTCACTTGGTGGATGACAAGATTCATGCTCGCTCTACCGGCCCCTACTCTTTGGTGACTCAGCAGCCCCTAGGCGGAAAAGCCCAGCAGGGTGGTCAGCGGTTTGGGGAAATGGAGGTCTGGGCCTTAGAAGCTTATGGGGCCGCCTATATTCTCCAAGAATTGCTTACCGTTAAATCTGACGATATGCAGGGGCGGAATGAAGCTCTCAACGCCATTGTCAAAGGGCAATCTATCCCCAGACCTGGGACACCGGAATCCTTCAAGGTGCTAATGCGAGAACTGCAATCCCTCTGTTTGGATATTTCCGTTAAGAAAGTGGCGACTGCTGGGGATGATGACTTTACCACTGTCAAAGTTGATCCGGAAGTTGACCTCATGGCTGATGTGATGCAACGTCGGGCCCCAGCCCGGCCAACTTATGAGTCCTTGAATGCCGAAGATTTAGATGAAAGCGAGGTCTAATATCTTTTCTGGCTAACCATCCGACTCAACACGTTCCATTTTGATTCCTAAAGATTAACCTAATTACTCGCAACCAAGAGGTTTTTGACCCTATGCCTAGGCTGGAACAACGGTTTGACTATGTAAAAGTTGCCCTTGCCTCCCCGGATCGGATTACCAAATGGGGACAACGGACTTTACCCAATGGCCAGATGGTCGGGGAAGTCACCAAGCCCGAAACCATTAATTACCGAACTCTCAAGCCAGAAATGGATGGTTTGTTCTGTGAGCGAATTTTTGGTCCGGCCAAGGATTGGGAATGTCACTGTGGTAAATATAAACGGGTTCGCCATCGGGGCATTGTCTGTGAACGGTGCGGCGTAGAAGTGACCGAATCGCGAGTGCGGCGGCATCGGATGGGCTATATCAAGTTGGCGGCCCCGGTCACCCATGTTTGGTATCTCAAAGGGATTCCCAGCTACATGGCAATTCTGCTAGATATTCCGCTGCGGGATGTTGAACAAATTGTCTACTTCAACTCCTATGTAGTTCTCAACCCCGGTAATCACGATGGCCTGAGCTACAAGCAACTTCTCACAGAAGAGCAGTGGCAAGAAATCGAGGAGCAAATTTACAGTGAAGATTCCCAACTCATTGACATTGAAGTTGGGATTGGGGCTGAGGCGATTCAACGGCTACTTCAAGACTTGGATTTGCCCACCGAAGCGGAACAACTCCGGGAAGAAATTGCAGCCTCCAAGGGGCAAAAGCGAGCTAAGTTGATCAAGCGCTTACGGGTGATTGATAACTTCATTGCCACAGGCAGTCGGCCGGACTGGATGGTTTTGGAAGTGATTCCGGTGATTCCCCCAGATCTACGCCCGATGGTGCAGTTGGATGGGGGCCGGTTTGCCACATCAGATTTGAATGATCTCTATCGCCGCGTCATTAACCGGAACAATCGTTTAGCTCGCCTGCAAGAAATCCTGGCCCCTGAGATTATCGTCCGCAATGAAAAACGGATGCTCCAGGAAGCGGTTGATGCCCTTGTGGATAATGGCCGCCGGGGTCGGACAGTTGTTGGCGCGAATAATCGGCCCTTAAAGTCTCTTTCGGACATTATCGAAGGGAAACAAGGCCGATTCCGGCAAAACCTTCTCGGTAAACGGGTGGACTATTCGGGTCGTTCCGTGATTGTGGTTGGCCCCAAGCTAAAAATGCACCAATGCGGCTTACCGCGGGAAATGGCGATTGAGTTATTTCAACCCTTCGTGATTCACCGTCTGATTCGCCAAGGAATTGTCAATAACATCAAAGCCGCTAAACGCCTGATCCTGCGGAATGATCCGGTTATTTGGGACGTGCTGGAAGATGTGATTGATGGGCATCCTGTGATGCTGAACCGCGCCCCAACTCTCCACCGTTTAGGCATTCAAGCCTTTGAACCGATTTTGGTAGAAGGACGAGCAATTCAACTCCATCCTCTTGTTTGCCCGGCCTTTAACGCTGACTTTGATGGTGACCAAATGGCGGTACACGTCCCTCTGTCTATCGAAGCCCAGGCCGAGGCCCGGTTGTTGATGTTGGCATCTAATAACATTCTTTCTCCAGCTACCGGTAAACCCATCGTTACCCCCAGCCAAGATATGGTCTTGGGTTGCTATTACCTCACGGCCGAAAATCCGAAACTGGTGGCGGAAGATCGCTACTTTGCCAATTTTAATGATGTGGTCATGGCCTACCAGGAGCAGCAACTCGATCTCCATGCCTATGTCTGGGTTCGCTTTGACGGGCCGGTGGAGGATGGTGATCGCTCCCAACCAGAAATTGTGACGCAATCCGATGGCACAATCCTAGAAACCTATCAGCTTCGGAAACGCCGTTTAGATGCCGCCGGAAATCTAATTACCCAATATATTCGGACAACCCCCGGCCGAATTATTTACAACCAAACCATTCAAGAAAGCCTTGCCAGCTAAGTCCGCGATTACTTGGAGATGTTGCATGACCAGCCCGACTGCCCAAATCAAACCTGTTTTCTTCAACAAAATCATTGACAAAAAAGGCCTCCGCAATCTGATTTCCTGGGCCTTTAGCCACTGTGGAACCGCCCGCACGGCCGAAATGGCTGATAAAATCAAAGACCTGGGCTTTCGCTATGCGACTCGAGCCGGGGTTTCCATCAGTGTGGATGATTTGTTAGTCCCGCCGAAAAAACAAGAACTTCTCCAATCTGCTGAGAAGGAAATTAAATCTGCCCAAGAACGTTACTCCCGGGGTGAAATTACGGAGGTCGAGCGGTTCCAAAAGGTAATTGACACCTGGAATACCACCAACGAGGAACTCAAGAACGAAGTCGTCAAACACTTCCAAGAAACTGATGTTCTGAATTCCGTTTATATGATGGCCTTCTCCGGGGCAAGGGGGAACTTATCTCAGGTACGGCAGTTGGTAGGAATGCGGGGGTTGATGGCCAATCCCCAAGGGGAAATTATTGACTTGCCAATTAAAACCAACTTCCGGGAAGGGCTGACGGTTACGGAATATATCATTTCCTCCTATGGCGCACGCAAGGGCCTGGTCGATACAGCTTTGCGGACAGCCGACTCTGGCTACCTAACCCGGCGATTGGTGGACGTTTCCCAGGATGTGATTATTCGCGAAGAAGACTGCGGCACGCAGCGCGGTTTACCCCTACGCAGTATGACCGTTGGGGACAAAGTTCTCAAGCTCGAAGATCGACTCTTGGGTCGAATGCCCTTAGTAGATGTGATTGATCCACGCACCCAGGCCGTGATAGTCGAGAAAAATCAACCCATCTCAGCTGAAATTGCCCAACAAATTGCCGCCGCCGGGGTTGAGGAAGTGGTCGTTCGCTCCCCCTTGACCTGTGACGCCGCCCGTTCCGTCTGTCAAAAATGCTATGGCTGGAGCCTGGCCCATGCTCAATTGGTGGATATGGGGGAAGCCGTTGGGATTATTGCCGCCCAGTCCATTGGGGAACCCGGAACCCAGCTAACAATGCGGACATTCCACACAGGCGGGGTGTTTACTGGCGAAGTGGCCCGTCAAGAGCGCGCCCCCTTTGCGGGTACGGTCAAATATAAAGCAGGTTTGCGGGCCCGGCCATTTCGGACACGCCACGGTGATGATGCCTTTTTAGTTGAAACCAATGGTACGTTACTGCTGACCGGAGACAAGACCCAGCAGGAATATGAAGTCATCCAAGGCTCAATTCTGTTGGCTAAAGATGGAGCGAAGGTTAAAGTCGGCCAACTTTTAGCAGAGGTGGCCCAGGCCGGTCGTACCACCCGTAAATCAACGGAAAAGGTCACGAAGGATGTCGCCTCCGATCTGGCGGGGCAAGTCAAGTTCGTGAACCTGGAACCGGAAGAAAAACGGGATCGCCAAGGCATCATGACCCGAGTTGCGCCCAAGGGGGGATTAATTTGGGTCTTGTCTGGAGAGGTCTATAACTTACCGCCAGGGGCAATTCCCGATGTCAACAACGGTGATCGGATTGAGGCCGATTCGGTCTTAGCGGAAACTCGGATTGTGACTGAGCATGGCGGGGTTGTGCGTTTACCGGAACAAACGGAAGGCAAAGGGGGGCGGGAGGTTGAAATTATCACTGCGTCTGTCCTGCTTGACAAAGCCCAAGTGATCAAAGAAACCTATCAGGGGCGCGAGCATTATGTCCTAGAAACCCAGGCCGGTCAAAAGTTTTCGATCACCGCTGCCCCTGGAACTAAGGTGATCAACAGCCAAGTGGTGGCCGAACTGATTGATGATCACTACCGGACACAAACCGGAGGCATCCTCAAATATGCGGGCGTAGAGGTTTCTAAAAAAGGTAAGGCTAAACAGGGCTATGAAGTCACCCAAGGGGGAACCTTACTCTGGATTCCGGAAGAAACCCATGAGGTGAACAAAGATATTTCCCTCCTCTTGGTGGAAGACGGCCAGTTTGTCGAAGCCGGGACTGAGGTTGTTAAAGATATCTTCTGCCAAAGTAGCGGCGTTGTTGAAGTTGTCCAGAAAAATGACATTCTCCGGGAAATTATCATCAAACCCGGTGATCTCCATCTTGTTGACGACCCAGAAGTGGCGCGGGCCCAAAGCGGCAGTCTGACTCAGCCTGGGCAAGAAGTCCTTCCTGGCCTGGAGGTCACAGAATTGCGCTATCAAGAGTTTCTGGAAGATGGCCCAGACGGCCCGGCTCTGTTATTGCGGCCAGTGGTTGAATATGCCGTTCCAGATGAGCCTTCAATTCCCAGCCAAGAATCTAGTGATGCCTCTGGGCAATTGATTCGCTTGCGGGCTGTGCAACGGTTACCGTTCAAACATGATGAACGGGTACGGTCAGTGGAGGGGGTAGATTTACTCCGAACTCAATTAATCCTCGAAATTGGCACAGAGGCCCCACAACTAGCCGCGGACATTGAAGTGGTCAACGACCAGAGTGATTCCGACATTCAACGGCTACAATTAGTCATTTTGGAGTCTCTGGTGATTCGTCGGGATATGGCCGCCGATCAGACCCAAGGGAGTACCCACACCAGCATTCTTGTTCAGGACGGTGAAGAAATCAAACCGGGTGCCGTTGTGGCCCGGACTGAAATCAGGGCTAAGCAAGGGGGCGAGGTTCAGGGTATTCTCCGCACTGGTGAATTAGTTCGCCGCATCCTGGTTATTACGGAAGCCGATCGTCTGGCAATTCCCATCAAAGGGGAGCCAACTGTGGCCGTGGGTGATTTGCTCCGGGCTGGGGAAGACGTGGCTATTGGAGTAATCGCCCCTGAAACGGGGGAAGTGATTGCGGTTAAGGGGGAGGAAGTAGTCCTGCGGATCGCCCGTCCCTACCTGGTTTCCCCCGGTGCCGTCCTGCAAATTGATGATGGGGACTTGGTGCAACGGGGGGACAACTTAGCTCTGTTAGTGTTTGAGCGGGCCAAAACCGGAGACATCATCCAAGGGCTCCCCCGGATTGAAGAACTTTTAGAAGGGCGGCATCCCAAGGAAAAATGTGCCTTAGCCATCCGGCCGGGAATTTGCCGGGTCATTTATAACGATGACGACAGTGTCGAAATCAAAGTGGATGAAGGGGATGGCACAATCCAAGATTACCCAGTCATGCCAGGTCAGAGTGCGATTGTTGCTGATGGTCAGACCGTTGATGTGGGTGATCCCCTCACAGACGGCCCCAGTGA
Organism: Pseudocalidococcus azoricus BACA0444; assembly: GCF_031729055.1. Classification (NCBI taxonomy): domain Bacteria; kingdom Bacillati; phylum Cyanobacteriota; class Cyanophyceae; order Acaryochloridales; family Thermosynechococcaceae; genus Pseudocalidococcus; species Pseudocalidococcus azoricus. The sequence goes on from NZ_JAVMIP010000013.1 coordinate 71,778, forward strand.
CCCCCATGACATCTTGAGTATTTACTTTGAGTACTATAAGGGTCCCCAAGGTCATGAGCAGTTAAAGGCAGATCTCAATAAGCTAGATGATCAAGACATTACGCTTTTAGATGCGGCTCAAGCTGCCCTGCAAAGGGTCCAAACCTTTTTAGTCAATGAAGTTCAGTCGGTCTACTTAACCCAAGGGATTGAGATTTCCGACAAACACATTGAGGTGGTCGTGCGCCAAATGACTTCTAAGGTCAGGATTGACGATGGGGGGGATACGGTTTCCTTACCCGGTGAAATGATGGATTTACGCCAGGCCGAGGAATCCAATATTCCCATGTCTGTCACCGGCGGCGCACCGGCCCAATACACCCCCATCCTTTTGGGGATTACTAAAGCCTCCCTCAATACCGATAGCTTTATCTCCGCTGCTAGTTTCCAAGAAACCACTCGCGTTCTCACGGAAGCGGCCATTGAAGGGAAATCTGACTGGCTGCGGGGCTTGAAGGAAAACGTGATTATTGGGCGACTGATTCCAGCCGGAACCGGGTTCAATATCTACGAGGATACCTTTGGTGTCGATCTGGATCGGGACTATGAGGACGATGTCAATCGCTTAGTAGAAGAGCGGAAAAATCGCCCCTATACCCTGGCCAGTTCTGATGAAGATGAACTGGAAACTCTCCTCCCGGAACCGCCCACCTATCCTCTTTTAGATGATGCCAACCTGTTGATTGATGATCAATTGGCTGGTCGTCTTTTACCCTCGGATAGCGCAGAATCTGATGATGAGGACGAAGAGGATGGAGATGAGGACGACTACGAAGATGACTAGGGATTAGCCTAACCCAGCCATGGCCCTGATTGGGAGGTTAGGCAATGCTCGGTTGTCTACCTTTCGTGCCTGCTTTTTGTCAATTTTGTCAACCCTGCTAATTGATCAGAAGCCCTAGCAATTTCTAAAAGATTAAATCCAGGCCCATGGCACTAAACTCTACCCACTCCAGCTTGCCCTTTTCTCCATCCCAACTCGCTAACCACAAGCCCCTATCCCCACCCAGGGCTATTCCTGTCAGTTGGCTTTTGACCGCAATTCCTCCCAACAACTCCCCTGTTTCCGAAAGACAGGCAACGCGTTCCTGATCCGCTACGGCATAGCCCCAGGGGGTTGCGGTTATCCACAGGGGAGAGAAGCTTAAGGTCAGTCGTTGAACTTGCCAAGGCTTAAGACGCAGCAGAATCAGAGCCTGGGGTTGGTCAGGGGTTAAAGCCAGAAACTGCCAAGGATCTCTGCGGGACTGGGTCATCTGCCTGATCCGAAAGGGTAATCCAGTCATCAAAAGGGCTTGTCCACGGCGATTAAAGAGATGGAGTTGGGTTTGTTGACCCTTACTAACGCCCACCACAGCCAGGCCATAGCGAGCATTCACCGAAATTAAATGTTGTAAACGACTCAACTCGGGATTCAGTAATGCACAGGTATAAACGGCCCCTCTGGGCCAATGCATGATCTCTAGGGGCTCTGATAAGTCCGCTGGGGCCTGGACAAGCCATTTTCCCTGGGCTTCAATCCCCAAGACATAATTCTTATGATGTCCAGGATGTCCTAGTGGAATCAATGAGGGAGCCGACTGCCCTCCCAGATAAAGATGACCTACAGCATCCCGGTAATAATAGTTAACCTGGCTAGAATAGAGTTTCTTCGCCGGGGCCTGGATCGCCATGATGCTTCTGGGACTGCCATCAACTGAGAACTGAAAAATCTGGTTGGTGCAAATTCCATAGGCGGCCTCTTCCACAGGAATTAGCTCTGTTAAAGGGTGATCAAGAGGATAATTAGTCCGGGATTGCCAGGCCTGGAACCAAGTGGCCGATTTTGGAAACAAGGGATAGAATTGCTTTCCCTCAGCCAACAAAACATCATGGGCTAACTTCACGGCCCGAGACATTTCGGTGGCAGTTTGATAGCGTTTTTGAGGCAATTTACTTAAGGCTTTACGCAGAAGAGTTTGGACTAGAAATGGCAGGCCTGGGGAAATTTCTGGGGATTGGCTTAAATGGGCACTCATCAACTCTACTGGAGTCCCTCGAAAGGGTCGCTCCCCAGTCATCATCTCAAACAACAAAATTCCGACAGCATACAAATCAGAGGTGGGTGAATATTTTCCATAAAACCGCTCTGGAGCCATATAGGCCGGAGAACCCGTATGTCCAGCACTTTCCACCTCCGCCTCAATACGGGCTACCCCCAAATCCGAAATCTGGGCCCGCCAGGCCTGGCGCGTTAACCGCAGTAAGATGTTCTCTGGCTTAATATCACAGTGAATAATGCCCTGCCCATGAATATATTGCAATCCAGCCAAAACCTCCGCCGTTAATTCCAGTGCCAATAACAGAGGTAAATGCCGCTCTTGCTCCAATAATCCCCGCAGGGTTCCCCCTTCCCCATAGTCCATGACCAAACAACGCCGCCCCTGCCAATAATCCAAGGTATGACAGCGCACCACTTGGGGATGATTAAAGCCCAGCAAAAATCGGAGTTCTCGCAAAAAATTCCGGGTCGGAAACCGTTGTGGATGCAATGCCTTCAATGCCACCAGGCCCCGCCGCAATGGACTATAGGCTAAATATACCTGACCATACTGCCCCTGCCCCACCAGGCCCAATGGACGATACTGGGACATTACAAGTCACTAAAACTGCCGTAAAAAACCATACAAACGCAATAAACCCCTAAGATAGGGGGCAATGGTTAATAAAATATCAGTCTCAAGCAAATTTTCTACCACATTAATTTTAGACTTTCTCCCCAATCTCCGCCCAAAACTTTGAAAATCATCACAGCCCATTGCCAGGCCTTGATCGCGAGCTTTAACCCCAACCATCCCAAAAAATTCTGCCAATAGTTTGACACCGCCCCCCCAAACTCGATACACTAAGAGGTCGGTGAAATATTTGCATCACGGAATTATCATACCCAATGCCCACTATTCAGCAGTTAATCCGCCAAGAGCGTGAACTTCTAAAAAAGAAAACTAAGTCCCCAGCCCTAAAAAGCTGTCCCCAACGGCGCGGCGTTTGTACCCGTGTTTATACCACTACCCCCAAAAAGCCCAACTCGGCCCTGCGGAAAGTAGCTCGGGTACGCTTAACTTCTGGGTTTGAAGTCACTGCCTACATTCCGGGTATTGGTCACAACCTCCAAGAACATTCCGTTGTGATGATTCGAGGTGGCCGGGTCAAAGACTTACCAGGGGTTCGCTACCACATTATCCGGGGTACGCTTGATACCGCCGGAGTTAAAGACCGCAAACAAGGTCGTTCCAAATATGGAGCCAAACAACCTAAGCCCGGAGCCGCCACTCCCACAAAAGGTAAGAAATAATTTTTAGTCAGTTTATTGCAGTGCAACTAGAGTTTTAACCACTATGTCCCGTCGTACCCGCGCCACCAAACGTCCCACGGCCCCCGATCCGGTCTATAACAGCCGCCTAATCAGTATGCTGATTCAACGCATTATGCTGAGTGGCAAAAAGTCTATCGCCGGCCGGATTGTCTATGATGCCATGAAAACCGTTGAGGAACGGACTGGACAAGAGGCTCTGCAAATCTTTGAAAAAGCGATCAAGAATGCGACCCCCTTGGTTGAAGTCAAAGCCCGCCGAGTGGGTGGAGCTACCTATCAAGTCCCGATGGAAGTCCGCCAAGATCGGGGCACAGCCCTAGCCCTACGCTGGTTAGTTCAATTTTCCCGGAAACGCTCTGGCCGCTCTATGGTCAATAAGTTAGCCAATGAAGTTATGGATGCCGCCAACGAAACCGGAAGCACGATTCGGAAACGGGAAGAAACCCACAAAATGGCTGAGGCCAACAAAGCCTTTGCTCATTATCGTTATTGATTTATTCCTGTTTTGAGCCATCATCCAGGCCAATTGGATACAATTAAATTGATTACGTTAACTTTTTTTAACCACGATTGAGCACATTAAGGAGGTAGCTGTGGCCCGGACTGTCCCGCTAGAGCGCATTAGAAATATTGGCATCGCCGCTCACATTGACGCGGGTAAAACCACCACAACTGAACGCATCCTCTTCTATTCTGGGGTGGTGCATAAAATCGGCGAAGTCCACGATGGCAATGCCACAACTGACTGGATGGCCCAGGAGCGAGAACGGGGAATCACGATTACCGCCGCCGCCATTAGCACTTCCTGGAAAAATCATCAAATCAACATCATCGATACCCCAGGCCATGTGGACTTTACCATCGAAGTCGAACGCTCCATGCGGGTATTGGATGGCGTAATTGCCGTTTTTTGCTCAGTCGGTGGCGTTCAACCGCAGTCGGAAACTGTCTGGCGGCAGGCGGATCGCTACAAAGTCCCCCGGATTGTCTTTGTCAATAAAATGGATCGCACCGGTGCCAACTTTTACAAGGTTTACGGGCAAATCACGGATCGCTTGCGAGCTAATGCCGTGCCGATTCAACTGCCCATTGGGGCCGAAGACCAATTTCAAGGAGTCGTTGATCTCGTCCATCAAAAGGCCTATATCTACAAAGACGATCTGGGCAAAGAAATTGTCGAAACTGAAATCCCCGCCGACATGGCCGATAAAGCCGAAGAATTCCGGATCAAGTTGATCGAAGCCGTGGCCGAAACCGATGACGACCTGATGGAGAAATACCTGGAAGGGGAAGAACTGACGGAAGCCGAAATCAAAACCGGTTTACGGCGGGGGACGATTGCTGGCACGATTGTTCCGTTGATTTGTGGGTCTGCCTTCAAAAATAAAGGGGTGCAGCTACTACTTGATGCTGTAGTGGACTATTTACCCTCTCCTTTAGAAGTTCCGGCGATTCAAGGTACTTTGCCCGATGGTTCTGTGGTTGAGCGTCACGCCGATGATACCGAGCCTTTATCTGCCCTGGCCTTCAAAATTATGGCGGATCCCTTTGGTCGCTTAACCTTTGTTCGGGTCTATTCTGGGGTCTTGAAAAAAGGCAGTTATGTCCTCAATGCCACCAAGAACAAGAAAGAACGCATTTCTCGCTTGATCGTCCTCAAAGCCGATGATCGGATTGAAGTGGATGAGCTGCGGGCGGGTGATTTAGGTGCCACTTTGGGACTGAAAGATACCTTTACCGGTGACACACTTTGTGAAGATAATTCCCCGATTATCCTCGAGTCCCTGTTTATTCCTGAGCCAGTGATTTCTGTGGCCGTGGAACCCAAAACCAAACAGGATATGGAAAAGCTCTCCAAAGCCCTGCAATCCTTGTCTGAAGAAGATCCCACCTTCCGCGTCAGTGTTGATCCCGAAACCAACCAAACCGTAATTGCTGGTATGGGGGAATTGCACCTAGAAATTCTTGTGGATCGGATGCTGCGGGAGTTCAAGGTGGAAGCCAATATTGGTCAACCCCAAGTCGCCTATCGGGAAACCGTGCGTAAACCGGTGCGGACGGAAGGGAAGTTTATTCGGCAAAGCGGTGGTAAAGGGCAGTATGGTCACGTTGTGATCGAGTTAACCCCTGGCGAACCTGGGAGTGGCTTTGAGTTTGTCTCCAAAATTGTCGGCGGTACCGTTCCTAAAGAATATGTGGGTCCGGCAGAACAGGGGATGAAAGAAGCCTGCGAATCGGGTATTTTGGCGGGTTATCCTGTGATTGACCTGAAGGTTACGCTGGTGGATGGCTCTTACCACGATGTGGACTCTTCCGAAATGGCTTTCAAAATTGCTGGGTCTATGGCGATTAAGGACGCAGTGATGAAATCGAATCCGGTCTTGCTGGAGCCGATGATGAAAGTGGAAGTTGAAGTTCCAGAAGATTTCCTGGGAACCGTGATGGGAGACTTGATTTCTCGTCGGGGTCAAATTGAGGGGCAAGTGGCTGAAGGTGGCCTGGCCAAAGTGACAGCTAAAGTCCCTCTGGAGCGGATGTTTGGCTATGCCACCGATATTCGCTCGAATACTCAGGGACGGGGTATTTTCTCAATGGAATTTAGCCATTACGAGGAAGTCCCCAAAAATGTGGCTGAGGCCATCATCGCTAAAAACAAAGGGAACGCTTAGTTACACAAGAGGAATTAAATGGCACGCGCTAAATTTGAACGGACTAAACCCCACGTCAACATCGGTACAATTGGCCACGTTGACCACGGTAAAACCACTCTCACCGCTGCAATTACCATGACCCTGGCGGCCTTGGGACAAGCATCAGCCAAAAAATATGACGAAATTGATGCTGCTCCTGAGGAAAAAGCCCGGGGGATTACGATTAACACGGCCCACGTGGAGTACGAAACCGAAAATCGTCACTATGCCCACGTGGATTGCCCAGGCCACGCTGACTATGTGAAAAACATGATCACGGGTGCGGCGCAGATGGACGGGGCAATTCTGGTGGTCGCGGCCACAGATGGTGCCATGCCCCAAACTAAAGAGCATATTCTTTTGGCCCGGCAGGTGGGTGTACCCAGCATTGTCGTCTTCTTGAACAAAGTGGATCAAGTGGATGACGAAGAACTTTTGGAATTGGTGGAATTGGAACTGCGGGAGTTGTTGACCGAATATGATTTCCCTGGCGATGATTTACCGATCATCAAAGGTTCTGGTTTGAAAGCTTTAGAAGCGATGACCGCCAACCCGAAAACCGCCCGGGGCGAGAACGAGTTTGTGGACAAAATCTATGAACTGATGGATGCTGTTGACAGCTTTATCCCCACGCCGACCCGTGATATTGACAAGCCCTTCTTGATGGCGGTGGAAGATGTCTTCTCCATTACAGGCCGGGGAACAGTAGCAACTGGTCGGATTGAGCGGGGTAAAGTCAAGGTTAATGACACTGTGGAATTGGTTGGGATTCGCGATACCCGCAGCACCACCGTGACCGGGATTGAAATGTTCAAGAAGAGCTTGGATGAAGGGATGGCGGGTGATAACGCCGGTCTCTTGCTCCGGGGTCTGAAAAAAGAAGATATCCAACGGGGGATGGTGATTGCCAAACCCGGTTCGATTACTCCCCATACCGAATTTGAAGGGGAAGTTTATGTTCTGACTGAAAAAGAAGGCGGCCGGAAAACCCCCTTCTTCGCTGGCTATCGGCCTCAGTTCTATGTCCGGACAACCGATGTCACCGGCACCATTACCTCCTTTACCAGTGATGAAGGGGAAAACGTGGAAATGGTCATGCCTGGCGACCGGATTAAGGTCAATGTGGAGTTGATCAACCCCATCGCCATTGAACAGGGGATGCGCTTTGCGATTCGGGAAGGTGGCCGCACCATTGGCGCAGGTGTTGTTTCCAAAATCGTCAAATAGTTCAGTGAACTTTGGCCGTCAGTTCTCAGCTTTGGGGCCTGGCGGCTTGGGTTTTGGTTGCTTTTGAACCTTGAAAATTTAAGGAGTTTACATGGCTACGTTACAGCAGCAAAAGATTCGCATTCGTTTGAAGGCGTTTGATCATCGTTTACTCGATACATCCTGCGACCGGATTGTGGATACAGCCAAGCGGACAGGTGCTTCAGCCGTGGGGCCAATTCCGCTTCCAACTCGCCGGAAAATCTATTGCGTTCTGCGGTCTCCTCACGTTGATAAAGATTCCCGTGAACATTTTGAAACCCGGACGCATCGGCGGATTATTGATATTTATCAGCCTTCCCCCAAAACCATTGATGCCTTGATGAAGCTAGATTTGCCCTCTGGGGTTGATATTGAAGTGAAGTTGTAAAGATAGAACCGGGATGCCCCTGGATTCAGCCTATCTTCGTAAAGGCTTTCTACCAACTGGAACTTCTGGAAATCAATGCCAGGCCTGGGAGACGGGGGATGGCTTTGGGGGCACAGGTTGGGGCAAGGAACTGGTAGTCATTTGCCGATGATGGCTGACATTGAGTAGATCAAGGTTGAGGCGATAGCCAACATTCCGAATAGTTTGAATGATGCGGGGGTGCTGGGGGTCAAGTTCGATTTTCTTTCTCAGCGACAGAATATGGGTATCTACAGTACGTGGATTGTCAATGTACTCGGGCCAGGCCCGCAGGAGTAAATCTTGGCGGCTGAGTGGGACACCACCGGCCTGGGTCAGGACATAGAGCAAGCTAAACTCTTGGGGGGTTAAATCAGCGGGATGTTGACGGACAAAGACACGGCGTTGAATTAGATCAATTTGAAGATCGCCAAAATTCAAATAGGCGGGTAAGACAGGATGGGCGCGACGACTGAGAGATTCAATCCGGGCTAAAAATTCTTGCATCCCAAAGGGTTTGGTTAAATAGTCATCAGCCCCAGCCTTGAGGCCAGCAACAATATCTCCTTCCTGGTTACGAGCCGAGAGCATGAAAATTAATACTTGCTGTTGCCGCCGTAACCACCGACAGAGTTCCAGGCCACTGCCATCGGGTAAATCTGTATCCAGGACAATCAGGTCGGGATGGCGGGTCTGGAAAAGTTCTTGGGCGTGTTGGCAGCCAGAGGCTAAATGAACCACAAACCCCGCCTGCTGGAGATGCCAACCCAACAGTGAGCGCAGATGGGGATTGCTTTGAACAACTTGGATATGGATGATCGCCTGCAAAATAGCCTTTTGAACACGCAAAATGATGATGGCTAATTTAGCAAATTGACTCTGACCATTCCGTAGCTCTGGCCACAAATTCTTGGAGGCGGAACAACAAATTAGGGTTACAGTTTATTAACGCTCTAGACCCCTTGGAAGATTTTGGGATTAAACATTTCCCGCAAGGCCTGGTAGTAGGGCGTTAAGGCTGCACTGTCGAGGTTGGTTGTCCGAGTTTTGATTTCTGTACCAAGGAGATAGACCATTTGATAGACCAACTCCCAGGTGACGTTTAAGGTGGGATAGAGCATCAGGCAAAGGGGAAATAGCTCCCGTTGAATGGCATCTAAGCTCCCCTCCAGTAAACAAACCCACAAATAGATTTGAAACATTTCCACATCCCGGATGCTCGAGGTTCTAACTTGGGGATGGTTTAAGGGGCCAGTAAAACAGCGGTGATTTTGAAAGGCTGCGGCCACTCGCTGACAGATGGTGGTAGCAATGGCAGTGCTTTCCGGCAAGAGATGACGGACGAGGGATAATCCAGGGGAATTGTAATCATGGTTAGCGGCGGCTTCGTAGGCCCGATGTAACGGCATATAGAGGTGATCGTCAATGACCTTAAAAAAGTTTTGCAGGGTTTCCCGCTGGCTGGCTGGGGCATTTTGGAGCAGGATCACTCCCGTGTGGTGAAATTGCAGGCTGACAAAACCAATGACACGGGGATCCACGGCGGTATGTTTGCGGCGAACTTGTCCGACAGTTGGCCCCACTGTCATCGTCAGTTGGTCTGGGGTTTTGCCGTCCCGATAAAGGGTTAAGGTTTGCTGATAGATATCATGAATATCCTTAGAAATATCCCAAGGATCAATCAACTCAGCAGCAATATCATGGCGGCGAAGTTCTGACCCTAAAAAGCCTTCAGTCCGATTCCAGGCCTGGACACTTGCTTGGCGTAGATCAGCTTGGAGCTTTTTGGCGACTGTGGCGGGATCATCAATGAGGGCCTGGTTTGGGTCATTGAGATTACGGACATAGCGTTTTGCCCACTCCTGAGCCAATTGAGCCGGAGATGCAGCAGCAGGAGCAGAGGGGGTAAGGGCAACGGGAGACATCGTCAAGAAAAACCTATAGCAAGTATTAAGCTTTGTAAACCACCTTAACGCTTTTCTTAATAACTGGCAAGAGCAAAAGGCTGCACCTCGACTAGAGAGATTATTGGCCTTGAGCTATCAGGGGTTTTAGCACTATTTTCAAAGTCATCCCCAGGCCTGGCAAGCGCGCTAGAGTAAATTCAGCGAGAGGGTCAAAACAATGCAAGTGACACAAACCCTATACGGAACAGACTATGCAAACTGGGTCGCAGAAACCTTAGCCTAATGAGAAGCCAGAGATTTTACAGAGCTTGATTTAGAGCATCTTATTGAGGAGGTTATGAGCTTGGGGAGTTCAGAACGACACGCTCTGGCAAGTCAATGGATCCGGGTTGTCAAACATTTACGGAAGTTATCCAGGCAACCTCACACTGATAACTATCACAATAGCTGGGTATCGAGTGTTGTAGAAGGATTGGATCGCTCTAAGCAAAGACTGCGGTGCGATTTCCATAGGCCAGAACCCGTTGTTGTAAGTGCAGATGAACGGCTCTGGCTAAAACAATTCGTTCTAAATCTTTGCCCTTGCGAATCAAATCACTAACATCATCTCGATGACTAACCCGAACCACATCTTGCTCAATAATTGGCCCTTGATCTAATTCTGGGGTGACATAGTGGGCCGTAGCCCCGATGATTTTTACGCCCCGTTCATGGGCCCGTTGGTAAGGATTGGCTCCGGCAAAGGCCGGTAAAAAGGAGTGATGAATGTTGATGACTGACTTGAACTGGGCCAGAAAATCTGGACTTAAGACCTGCATATATTTGGCTAAAACGACTAGATCAATCCGATAACCGGCCAACAGTTCTAGTTCCCGTTCTTCTTGTTCGGCTTTATTGGCGGAGGTAATGGGTAAATAGTGATAATCAATTTCAAACTGGGTGGCAAGGGCCTGGCAGGTGGGATGGTTACTGATGATGCAAACAATCTCGGCGGGCAGTTCCCCAGCCTGGTGTCGCCAAATTAAATCTAATAAACAATGATCCTGTTTGCTGACCCAAATCGCCAAGCGGGGCCGGACATCGGAAAAATGGAGTTGCCACTGGGCCTGGAGGGGTTGAGCAATGGCCTGGAATGCGGGGCCGATGAGTTCTCGGGGGAGATGAAAGCCATCAAGTTGCCACTCTAAGCGGGTTAAAAACAGGCCGGCCTGGGCATCGGTGTGGTGATCGGCATGGATGATGTTACCACCGTTGCTGTAGATAAATTGGGAGAGTTTGGCCACCAGGCCCCGTTGATCTGGACAGGAAACTAAGAGTGTCGCGGTGGGAATTGTCATTGAGTTAGTCTTTTTTCCGATTAAGAGTTGTAATCAGTCCAGCCCCACCGGCTCCCCCTAACAAGACGTTAAAGACTTGATTTGGCAAGGCTTGATCTTTGGTAAAAGCAGCATAAATAAAACACATCGTAAATAGTCCGAAAATTCCACCCAGGATTAACCGAGTCTCCTTTGCTAAGTTCTCTTTATGCTTTTGTTGGCGAACTGCTAGTTGGAGTTGGTAGTGTCTTTCATCGCTAGACTCAGCAAACTTAATCAGAGCATCAGGATCCTGTTGAATTAAGCCTTGGATAGTCGCAGGGTTAACGAATATGGATCGATTACTAATGTCCTTGCTTTCAAGAATTTGCAAAACTTCTGGAGTAATGCTGACAGTGTTCTGCTCTTCAGAGGATTCAGGGGAAGTATGAGTGATGGCTTCGGCTTGATTTGGCTGATCATCAGGTGTATTTGTCATAAGAATTCCTAATCATCATAAGAATATGAAAATGCTCGATTCAACGCAGACACAACCCGATACCCAGCTAATTCTTGTTTACTATGAGTCTTAGGAAACCAAAGGTAAGCCTCAAATTCCCCTGCTTTTGGCCAGTCAGGCACAATAGTCCCGCCAGATTTTCGGACTGATTCCAGGGAATTTGCAAATGCTTTTTTCGTAGCGTTATTAGCACTTGAAGGAATCGAAAACCTCAAAATTGCTTGCTGCATTGGCTTAACGTCTCCCAGAAGTCAGGTGATTTAATTCCAAATCCAGCTCGATTTTACCCGATTTAAGAGTAAGGCATTGACCACAACAGATATTGAACTGAGAGCCATACAGGCCGCAGCCAGGCCAGGAGTAAGGCTAATCTGCCAAATCGGTAATAACACGCCTGCCGCCACTGGAATTGCAATTAGGTTATAGCCACAGGCCCAGGCCAGGTTTTGTTGAATCTTAGAAAATGTTGCTCGACTGAGTTGAATCGCCGCCACCACATCCGCCAAACGGTTATGGGTCAAAACAATACCCGCAGTTTCTAAGGCCACATCCGTCCCGCTGGCCAAGGCAATTCCAACATCGGCCCCCGCCAAAGCAGGTGCATCATTCGTGCCATCCCCGACCATCGCAACAGTTTTTCCGGCTACTTTTTGCTGTTCAATCCAGGCCACTTTTTCGGTGGGTAAGAGTTGGGTTTGAATTTGATTTTCCGTTAAATTGAGAGGGGCAAGAATTTCATGGGTTGCGGTTGCTGAGTCTCCGGTTAAAACGTGAATTTCCAGGCCCATTTTTTTAAGGCTTTCTAGGGTTTGAGCCGTATCTGGACGCAGCTGATCTTGCAGTGTGATTAAACCAATAATTGTCTGATCCAGGCCCAGGCCAATTACACTTAAATTTTGTTGATTCTGATCCTTAATAAGCTGCTCAACTTCTAATCCTTCCTTTGCCAACCAGGCCAAGCTACCGACTCGTAAAATCTGCTCATGCCAAACCGCTTTAATTCCCAGGCCAGGGATGGATTCAGTTTCAGTGACTGGGAGGAGGGTAATGTTCTTATCTTTGGCTTCACTCAACAGGGCCTGGGCAATGGGATGGCGATAGTTTTGTTCGAGACTGGCTGCTAGTTGCAGGAGTTCAGTGGCATCAAATTCAGCCAAGGGAATGCAGTTTTGTACTGTGAGTTTGCCCCAGGTCAGGGTTCCGGTTTTATCAAAAACAATCGTTGTTAACTTGTGCAGCGTTTCTAAAACATCCCCACCTCGAATCAGTAAGCCCTGCTCTGCCCCTAAACTCGTGCCCACCAAAATTGCCGTTGGAGTTGCCAAGCCTAAAGCACAGGGACAGGCCACCACCAAGACTGCCATACCCAATTTCAAGCCCAACAATAAACTGGCCGTTCCCCCGGCAATGCCCAAGAGCATCGGAGCCAGGCCCCACCAAAAGCCAATCGTCACCGCCGCCAGCACCAACACGCCATAGGTGAAATATCCGGCAATTAAATCCGCCAGTCGTTGAATCGGAGCTTTTCGGGTCTGGGCCTGGGTGACAAGGGTGAGAATTTGCCCCAAGAGGGTTTCGTTGCCGCAGGCCGTGGCCTGGATTGTAATCGCACTGGCCTGGTTGAGACTGCCGGCCATGACTGAATCACCGGGAATTTTGGCAATCGGGCGCGCTTCTCCGGTTAAGACAGCCTCGGTGACAAAGGTTTCGCCCCGGACTACCACCCCATCCACAGGCAATTTATCTCCGGGCAGGACTCGCAACCAATCCCCACCTTGGACTTGAGCTACGGGAATCGTTAGGCCATCGGTGCGGTCTGGATTCGGCAACCATTGGGCTAAGGCGGGCTGGAGGGCAATCAGGGATCGTAAACTTTGGCTGGCCTGGTTTCTCGCCCGTTGTTCTAAGGTGCGGCCCAAGAGAATAAAGCCAATAATCATCACGGGTTCATCGAAAAAACATTCCCAGGCCAGGCCCGGTACCCGCCAGGCAATCACACTGGCCAGATAAGACGACACCGCCCCCAGGCCAACGAGGGTATTCATGGTTGGATTGCCCCGCCACAAACTTTGCCAGCCATCGCGAATAATTCCCCGGCCAGGCCCAATCAATGCCAAGGTTGCCAAGCCCCAATGCCAGGCCATCGTATGCAAGATGCTTGAGCCCGGAACATGATGCAGCGAAAGACCTAACCAATCTTGAACATGACCCACGCCTGAGAGGAGCAGAAAAACAATGGCCAGAATTAAATCAGTGTGAGGAAAGACAAAAATGACATCGGTGTGGCTGCTTGATTCACCGGATTCTAGGAGGGCTGCGGTAATTGGGAGTTCGCGGCTTAAAACTTCGGTAGGAAATCCGGCCTGGGTTAAATGGTCGGCCAGGGCCTGGGGTTGAATGGTTTCGGGTTCATAGGCCACCATTGCCGTTGCTGTGACTAAATTGACGGCTGCTGAAGTCACGCCTGGTTGCTGCATCAGTTGCTTTTCGACATTGGCCACACAGCCGCCACAACGCATTCCCTTGACCTTGAGAGCAACTGTGGAGCTGGGAATAAGTAGGGTTTGAGTGAGTTCAACAGTGTTTAGTAGCAGGGATGCAAGCATTACTAAATTATTTATTGCTGATGGGGTACTTGCATTCTAAATTCTGCCTACGATATTGGGGGGATATCCTTTTTAAAATTTGATATCTTTGGATTAAGTTAATATTTCTTTAACCTTCTCTCTGCTAAACCTTCCAAAATCTTAGTGTTAGAATATTCTTCTGTATTTCCTCTAGAAACTCATTAGACATATTGGCAAGCCATGAAAATCGCAATAGTCATAGGTATTAGTGATTATGTTAACGTCCCTAAGCTGCCGGGATGCATCACAGATAAAAATGCAATGACTCAACTATTAGAAAAGACATCAAATTATACAGATATTTTAAAAATAGATGAAAACAAAAAAACATCGGCATCCATAAAGCAAGAGATCACAGCTTTTATTTCTAAGTATCAGACTAAAAAAGAGAATATTGAAGAGGTATTTCTTTACTTTAGTGGTCACGGTGAATTCAGGGATAATGAGTTTTTCTATCTTTTGCCTGATTTTGATGAAAAAAAGTTTAAGCAAACATCATTAGAAAACTCTGAACTTGATAATCTGATTAAAACACTATCTCCAGAATTAACAATCAAAGTTATTGACGCTTGTCACGCAGGAGTTTCTTACATTAAGGACAAATCTTTATTTGAATCCTATATAAAAGGAACAAAGGAAGAGTTTGATCATTGCTATTTTCTTTTCTCTTCTCAATCTTTTGAATCCTCATATCAAAATCACCATATTAGTGACTTTACTCATTCATTTCTTGAAGCTATTGTGGAATTTCCAGAGAATACAGAAATTCGATACAAAGACATAATAGATCATATTTCAGATTCTTTTAGAGAGAATCAACACCAAACTCCATACTTTGTGACTCAAGCCAAACATACTGAAATATTTTCTAATGTTACTTCAGAAATTAAGTCTATTTTGAAGTCAAATTTCTTAGATTTAAATATTGAAACACAGAAGCAGCAGAATGTAATGATCCATGGAAAAACACTCCATGACCGAATCAAAGATGATGCCGTCAGGTATTGTACAGAGGAAGAGACTATTAAAAGTTTAAATGCTCTAATAAATTTACTCAAACAATATCAAAACTCGCAGGACTTGTTGAATTTATATAGTTTTAGCTTAGATGTTATAAACAATAATTCTATTGATTTTGATACAGCTTCAATTGGTTTATGGTTGTCTCAAAATGAGAATACACTTTTTGCCATGCCTACCTATAAAACCATCACTGTAAAAGTAAAAAAACGCAAATGGCATCCTTTGTTAGGAGCTTCATTTTATAGGGATGATTTTGAACTTGTAGATGAGAAAAAGCAAGTTATTAAGGGTTTTGAGGCAACTGTTTCCCTTCCATATCTTTATTTATATTTGGAAGCAAGCCCTCTATATCCGAATTTAGCAATTAATGATCGTAACATCGTTCCTTTGGTTTCGGAAACGGAAATTCGCTTATTTTATACCTTTAGTAAGTATCGAAAAGTTTCCTGGCAAGATGTAGAACAGGAGAATGACCTAGAATGGCTAACTGAATCATTCCCAACTAGAGATTTACAAGCTATGGAAGAAACGGTAAATCTCATTTTAGGAGAATTTGAAGATAGAATTCAATCATCACTTTCTAAAGATTTCTCTTAATTCACACAATTCTCAACCAAGAATTAAGACGATTTATTGTTTATTCATAATTACTATAAATTTATAGAATTAGAGTATTAATAATAAAGTTATGTATAAAAAAGATGAAATTGTTGCTGAAATTCATAAATATCGTGAAGAATACACCAAGTCCTTTATATTACGATCTCCAAGCGATATTTGAGGAGTTGAAACGAAAACAGGATGCGTCGGGACGCAAGATCGTCAAACTGCCCATTCAGAAAAATGTTGATCGTGGGTCGGAGTCTTCTTGAGGCTAAGTTTTTTGTGAGTTGATGTTAGTTTACTTAAATGTTGAACCCCCAGGCCCTAGATTAAGGTGATGAGTGTTGTGATTGCTCTGAGAATTAGCTAGATGCTTGGCCTGGGATATACAATGGGGATATACCTCTCAAGGAAACGGATATGGTAGTCAGCAAAATTTTTACGAGCAATCGTAGCCAAGCAGTTCGTTTACCCGCTGATGTCAGATTTGATGAGTCTGTCAAAAAAGTGACTATTCGCGTTAACGGGAAGGAGCGGATCATTGCCCCAGTTGATGCAGTCTGGGATAGTTTCTTTCTAGATGGGCCAGTGGCCAGTGATGATTTTCTCAATGAACGTCCAAGCCAGGAGCAAGCCGAACGGATGCCACTCTAGGGTAAAGCATGCTTCAGTATTTGCTCGATACCAATATTGCCATTTACGTCATTAAGAAACGTCCCCCCTCGGTCTTGAGCTTGTTTAACTCCCATGCCGGGCGAATGGCCATTTCAGCGATTACATTAGCGGAACTAATTCACGGGGCGGAGAAAAGTACAAGGCGCGAGCAGAATTTACAAATGGTTGAGGACTTTTGTAGTCGTCTCACGGTCTTAGACTATACCCCTGCTGCTGCATATCATTACGGCTCAATTCGGGCAGAGCTAGAAAAGCGTGGACAAACCATCGGAGTCAATGATTTACATATCGCTGCCCAGGCCAGGAGTGCGGGTCTAACGCTGATCACAAATAATCTATCGGAGTTTTCCCGAGTCCCAGGCCTGTTAACTGAGAATTGGGTATCATCTGAGCCTTGATTTTAGGTATTTATACAAAGTTATTCAGACATAGAATAGAAGGCTAAAGGTTGAATCATGTATCAAAAAGATGAGATTGTTGCAGAAATTTACAAGTATCGGGAAGAATACGCCAGGTCTTTTAACTATGATCTGCAAGCAATATTCAATGACTTAAAACGAAAACAAGATGCTTCGGGGTGCAAGATTGTTAGGCTTCCCATTAAATGAAATCTTGATTGTCCCTTCGATTCTCCTTGATACTCAATTTTTGTGATTGATCTCAAAATATAAACCCCTACTCCGATATTGAGCAGCCCAACCATTAAATTAGACTCCAAGATCATTGTTTATGGCTCAGTTGCATCAGGCTAACGGGGGGCGGGGAAACAGAAACTTAATCACAGGTCAGACAATTTAGCCAAGGTAAAAAATAGTCACCAATGTTGGGGTTTGCTGCCATCAGAGTTGACTGGGGTTGATTGTGGAGAGACTGGCCCGGGATGAGGGGAAAAAGTTGCGCCTGATTAAGCCAAATCACTGCACCATTCGCAGCCTTGACAATCGGCCAGGCCGGGGCAATATCCCAGATTTGTGGAGTTTTTTCCACCGCCCCCAGGGTATAACCAGCGGCTACGGTCAGAAAATTGTAACTAGCTGAACCTAACATTCTGATCTTCGCGGGGATAGGGCCCAGATGGCTAAGGCTGGCCTGGCTGATCACAGCGGTACTCCGGGCACATAAACTAAAGAACTCCTGAGGGCCGGGTGAAGCCGAGCTTGTCTGGATCGGTTGACCATTCAAAAACGCCCCATCGGGATAATTGGGAGCCTGCCAAAAGCCATGAAAGTTTTGCCCTAAGGGGGGAACTGCCACATAACCAAAGACAGGATACCCTTTGTAACAAAGTGCTAAAGCCACACACCAAATGGGCAAACCGTGGGCAAAATTAGTTGTTCCATCAATGGGATCAATAATCCAAGCCCAGTCTTCAGCCGGAAAAATAGGGTTGCCTTCTTCACTGAGAATGCCGTGATCCGGAAATGCCTTTTGAATCGCCGCGGTTAATTCCTGATCAGCCCAACGATCTCCACTGGTTACTAAACTACCATCCGCCTTCTGCTCCCGTTGAACTTGGCTAAACTCCTTAAGCAACGTAGTCCCCACCCGTGCCGTCAAGGCCTGGCAAAACTCCACCACTTGCGGCCAAAAATCAGCATTTTCAGGGTTCATCATGAGGGGTGAATTGCTCATTGAGGATTACCATTGCCAGGGAGACAGCCGCACGTTATGGCGTGACCCATTGAGGAGCCAGATCACCACAAGTCCCAAAACGCTTTTTAGCCCTAGACGATTTCTATTCACTTATAACAGTCTGCGTCATAACTATAGAACCCAGCTAGGCCCCCAATGTCCCAACTATCATCGAGAAGCTGGCCACCTCCTTGCTTGCCTAGACTCATCTTTGTAAGACTATATTTCTGATTAGTGACCTTACCGTCTGAGTTCAAGGATTTTATAGCTCTAACAACGGGAGCTGCTCCCCAGGAAACTGATAGCCCAAATGTTGCCAGGCCTGGGGGGTGGCCATCCGTCCGCGGGGTGTCCGTTGCAGATAGCCAATTTTCATCAGATAAGGCTCATAAACCTCTTCAATCGTTTGGGCATCTTCCCCCGTCGCAGCAGCCAAAGCATCTAAGCCCGCTGGCCCACCTCGATAGGTTTCAATTAAAACAGTTAGTAGGCGGCGGTCTGTCCAATCTAGCCCCTTGGGGTCAACATTAAACAGTTCCAAGGCTTCCTGAGCAATCAGATCCGTAATCTTGCCCTGATGCTTAACTGCCCCATAGTCTCGGACGCGTTTTAGTAACCGATTGGCAATTCGCGGTGTCCCCCTAGCCCGCCGAGCAATTTCTAAACAGGCCTCTGGAGTTACCGTAGCTTGCAAAATTTGGGCTGTCCGACTGATGATTTGACTTAACTCCTCGGGATTATAAAAACGTAAGCGTTGAATCAACCCAAAGCGATCTCGTAAGGGGGATGTTAAGGCTCCGGCCCGGGTTGTTGCACCGACCAGGGTAAAGCGTTGTAACGGCAAGCTCCGACTCCGGGCACTCTGACCTTTACCAATGGTGATGTCTAGACGAAAATCTTCCATGGCGGGATAGAGTAACTCCTCGGTCATGCGGCTGAGACGATGTATTTCATCTATAAATAAAATATCCCCTGGCTTTAAGTTGACCAGCAGACCGACAATATCGCGGGGGCGTTCTAAGGCTGGGGCACTGGTTACTTTGCAGGTGACTCCCATTTCCGCAGCTAGAATTAAGGCGATGGTGGTTTTGCCCAGGCCTGGGGGGCCATATAACAACAAGTGATCCAGGTATTCTTGGCGGGACTTGGCCGCTTGAATGGCAATATCTAATACCTGCTTTAACTCCCCTTGACCAACATATTCAGCTAAGGATTGGGGGCGGATCTTTTCCTCAGGGCGATTGGGGGCATCCTCAGGGAGTGGCTTGGCCTGGAGGAGGTTGGGGATTGGTTCAGGATTGGCCGCAGATGAGAGAATTGGCATGGAAAATAATCTGATGAAAACTTGAGAATAAGGCAGGCCACAGGGTAAACCTTAGCTTACACAGGCCTGGTGAACTAAAAACTACAAAGTGATTCTCTAAGTATGGTATTTTAATGATCCAGGCCCGTGTGGCTCAGTGGTAGAGCACACCCTTGGTAAGGGTGAGGTCACGAGTTCAATCCTCGTCACGGGCTTAGGTTTTTAGGGAATATTCTCTCAAGATTTGAGAGGCTTGGTATGTTTCTCCTAAATTTTCCAGTGGAGATGTAGAAAAGGTTCCCTAAGGGTTCGCAGAAAAGGATAGCTTTAAGAGCATATCGTTATAATCTAAGTCGCCGCCACCCAAAATATCTTCAAAACCAGAAGTGTTGAAAGTTAGCTTAAAGTACAAAAAAAGGCAGAAATTAATATTATTCAATTAGATAGTAAATAGTGAGTTCATCAGGGCATCATTCTCAAGCATTGTCAAATCAATTCTCAAGCAACTCAGCGGTCATCACGATTACCCAGTTCTTAACTCTCAACTGCTTTTCAAAATCTGGTTAACCTACATCTTTGACCAAGGTTGAACGAGTATGAGAGCCTTATTTTATCGCTTAAATAAATCAGGAATTGGGATTAATATGTTCACCTTTTTAAAAGTAAATTAAAATCATGAAAATAGCTTATTTTGGCGATTTTATGCTCAACTAATGCAGCAAGTCAAACGGAAAAATACCATCTCTAAGCTGATACTATTTTCCATTGATTCAACAGTTATTGCCAGTTCTCTTGGGAACAGGGTTATAAGCTGAGCCTACCACCCCTGATATTGAAAGCTTTCAGTCATTAGCACTTCAGTAAGTGTATCGTCAACATTATTCACCGTAAATCCAAGAGAGCCTGATTTTGATTACATATTTAATCTTAGAGTTGATAGATATTTCTATTTGCTATATAGCAAACAGTAATTATTCATGAGAAAATACCATACATACTCAAATGAGAAAAAAGGAGAACAAAATGACTTAAAAACAGTTCAAATAGATATTTTATAATTTTAGGTAGAACCCTAAAGGTAATGATAGCCTTGGAAAAATCAAAGCTGAAGTCACTTGCATCCTTAATCTATGCCTGAATGTCC
>NZ_JAVMIP010000014.1 GCF_031729055.1 Pseudocalidococcus azoricus BACA0444
AAACTACTATACTCACTGTTGCTACTGTGCCACCTAGTTGGAGAATCTGCTGTATCTTCATAGACCAAATGCTGATTATCGGAATCCAACTCCCAATAGAGCACTCGCCGTCCCTCTGCCTCTAAGACCTGACGTTGATGCCGCATTGCTGCTAGGTAGAGCATTAATTTATGCTTGTGATAGGGAAAAGCAGTGCAGAACCGAAAGTCCTCTGCCATAAAGATCAGATGTTTGTCACAGGGTAAGTCTTGATGACTGGGAAACAGCATATTACCGAGCAGAATGATCATTGACGCTTCCCCAGTGCCATGGCCAGCTTGTGATCTGTCATTGCCTCCCCCTTAAGTTTTAACAGCTAGTCATCTGAGGATAGTAATTTAAGCTTCCGTAAGCGGGACTGAATCGCACTGGGTTGACGTTGAAATTGAGTTGCCAGTTGTTGAATAGATTGGCCCTGTTGAAAGCGTTGACCCAGTTGAAAATCTTCTTGGGCCTCCCAAGGCTCATAGGCTCGGGGATACCGTTGGCGAATCTTGGCAATCTGTTGGGAGCGTTGAAAGGAGGAACTCCCCGGTTGGCCTGGGTCTAAGCCCCCTTCTAGGGAGTTGTCCAGTGCATCCCCTAACGACTCCGGTAAGGCGGTGGGTAATTCCATCATTTGGGTTTCTGCTGGGGGCTTTTCTGAAATTCGTTGATCTAAGTTCAGTTGATCTAAGTTAATCCGAATGGTTTCAAAGCGAACCCGCCCCGCCCGGACGCTGTTTTCAATGGCCACTTGCCGATCTGATAATTTTGCCTTTCCCGACTTAATGTCCACTAACACAACTTCCAACTCCTCCGCTGCACCCTGTCCATCTTTGAGATTGGTATAACCATTGATCACTAAAAAATCAATCGGATCCCCAATAAAGCGGGCATCGGAGGGTAAATATTTGAAGTTAGGGAGATAAGGGGCAATCTGTTCGGCAATCTGACCTTTGATCACACTGCGGCTGGCATCAAGGCTTTTTTGCTTGGCCTGGTCAATATCCTTTTTGTGGTTCAGCTTTAGCTCGGACAGGGCGGCTTCATGGGTTTGGATTAAGTCCGTTAACTCGGCCTGGTGCGTGTGTTGGAGGCCTAAAAGTTCTTGACGCTGGGCCTGGCGTTGGCTTTTTTGCAGAATTATCCAGGTTAGTCCGGCTCCAAACAGAACCCCAATGGCAAAAACAATCACCCAGGCCATGATCTCTTAGTCTCCCGATGCAGCGAATAACCCACACCCAAGATAATAGCGATGAAAAAAGCAACTGGAGCTAAATTCATCGGATAGGGAGGGAATGGGATCACCGACCCAATCAAAATATAGCCAGTGACGAGAAACCCCAATGCTCCTAAAGCCAGTTCCTGGGGCCGCAATCGCTGAACCTGGTGTAAAAAGACGGGTGCTGCCATACAGGTCAGGCCATAGGCAATTAAAAAACCAAAGGTGCCACAGGTTCCAAACCAAGCAAATAAATCCAACGAAGGCTTGAAAGCCAGAATACTCAGAACCCCAACCATACTCACCGGAATGCAAGTGATCAGGGTTGCCCGGCGGGGTTGGCTGGAGGGTCGCGCAGTCATACTGAAAAACTGAGGCAGTTGTCCTAAGCGTGACATCGCAAAAATTAACCGACTCGCCCCCACCATCGTTGCCAGGGTACAACCAAATAAACTAGCCGTTGCCCCAATCCCAATCAAAAAACCTAACCCATCCCGCCCCATGGCCGTCGCTAAGGTTTCTAAGGGCGCAACACTCTTGGCCAAATCCACATCAAAGCTATGAAAACCCAGCACTAAAACGTAGGCGGAAAACACAAAGAAAATCCCGGCGAAAATGGGCGTGGCAACTAAGGTTTTGGGAATTGTGGTTAGGGGACGTTCCGCTTCTTCTCCCAAGGTGGTGGCCGCCTCAAAACCGGCAAAACTGAGCATGGCAATGATCAATCCTTGGTTAAAGCCATCAGTCGTCACCCCCCTCAGGGTCAGTTGGGACAAATCATCTCGCAAGCCGTCATGGAACAAGATCAAAACACAAAATACCAGCACCAACAGGACAGAAAGGGCTTCTAAAATCAACATGATCCGGGTTGAAAGCCGAATTTCCCGCAAGACAAAGACACTGGCAAGGCTGCTCACACCCATCGCTAAAAGGCCTGGATGAATCCCTAACTGTAACCTCTGGCATAAACTATCCAAGTAGGTCACACAGGCCGTGATTAAACCCATAGCCGTTGTTACATAGGCCAAAAGTAGTGCCCAGGCTGTAATCAGTTGTCCCCGTTTACCCAGCCCCAGCCCAACATAATCCCCCAGTGCTCCGGCCGAGGCGGTGGTGCGACTAAAAACATTCAAGTTATGGGCAATAATCAGGGCTGCAACCGTTGCCACAACATAGGTGAGCCAAGTCCCGCTACCAGCCGCCAACACAATAATGCCCACATTAACCGTTGGTGTTATCGTTGGAGCCATACCTGCCAGAGATTGGGCCAAAATTCCCGTAAAGCCCAGGGAACGTTTCAGGTGGGTTGTCGTTCCAGAAGTCATTGCAGGTCAAGCCAATAAACGGTATTAGCCATGAATACTTTAGTGAATCATTAGTGAGATGCTTAGAGAATAACCCGATTTCATCCCCATCCGTCTGGGTTGGTTAACCTTCTTAATTGTCCAACTCAGTCCCAAATCCGGTAAGGTTGATCCAGCATCTTTGAAGGTGATTGCGCTCCATGACTGTGCCGAAAACTCCTCCTGCTCAACGTCCTGTTCCCTTGGCCGCCCAGTTTCTCAAGCTAGTGGGGATTTTACTTATCCTCAGCTTTTTTGGGGATTGGATTGTGCTGTTAATTGCGCCCCAGTTTCAAAATGTGCAATGGCAAATTAATCTCTTGACCCAATTTGTAGATCGGGGTGTTACGCCTTTAATTGCTTTTGTCCTGATTTATGTTGGGTTTTGGATTCAAGGAGTTGCCGGGGCCAAGCCGGAGACGGAAGCGGGCGCGCCGGCCTGGAAAGATTGGCGATTTTGGGTCTTTGTGGTGTCCAGCTTGCTGGGTCTCCTCTTTTTGTTAACTATCCCGCTGCTAGTAGCCACCACCGGCCAATTGACCGACCAGGCCCTGACCCAACTCAAGCAACAGGCGGCCCAAAGCGAAATTAATATTGATCGAGAAGAAAAACAACTGAAAGCCCTTGCCAGCAGTGGCCAGATTCCCGAAATCCTCAAAAATGATCAACTCCCGGCCGAACAACGGGCCCTCCTTCAACAACTCCAACAGGATCCCCAGGCCATAGAGAAGCAATATGGGCAAGTCCGAGAGCAAATCCGCAGCAAGCAAAAAGAAGCTAGCGACCAAATTCAAACGGAGGCCTTGGTGAACCGAATTCGCTATGGCCTGCGAGCGTTTCTTTTGGCTATTGGCTTTATTACCATCGGCTGGAGTGGGTTACGGGAATCTCGCTAGTCCCTCAGGTCTTTAGCCCAGAAATCGATCCAAGGCCGCTTTGAGTTCAGCAATCTCAGTTTCAATCCGTCCCTGTTCTGCGGCCCGTGCCACACATTGAGTCAGATGTTCATCCAAAATAAGCCGGGCTACACGGTCTAACGCCCCTCGAACGGCAGCAATTTGAATCAGGACATCGGGGCAGGGTCGCTCCTCAATCACCATATTCTTAATCCCGCGAATGTGACCCTCTAGTCGCGCCAACCGATTCAAAATCGCCTTGCGAGATTCTGGGGAATGAACGTGATCCGCAGCTTCAGGGGCAGGGAGATCAGCATGGGAATGGGAGGGGGCAGTCACAGGATGGGTTCCGATTATTGAGGTGTGATTAATTGACAGGGTTGCTGGGGCTAGGGCTGGAAGGTGGTGTATCTGGAGCAGGGGGCTGGGTGTTGACTGGGGCGGAATCCACTGGATCTGGGCTGGGGGGGGGATCAGGGGACAATGGTGCTTCAGGGCTGGGACTAGCGGGGGTTGGGGGAGAACTGGGCAAATCACTGGCTGGGGAGGGTGTGAGCGATGGGGTTGTCTCCGGGGCTGGTTCAGGGCTGGAGGCTGGGCTAATTTCAGTTGTCTCCGGGGCTGGTTCAGGGCTAGGGGCAGACCAGAGGGGACGGCGGGCGGCGGCTTCAGCATCTTCAATACGTCTTCTTTCCCGATACCAATCACTAATCCGGGCTTGGGCTTGTTGATAGAGGGGGCTATGGGCGGGAATTTCTGCGGCTCGATTAATGGCCTCTTTGAGTTTATCGTGGCTGGCTAGGGCCTCGGCCTGAGCAAGAATCGGTTGATCCTGCTTAGTTTGGAGGGTGGCTTGCCATTGCTTCACTTCAGCTTGGGCCGTGCTGTAGAGAGGATTTGTGGGTGAGATCCGTTGGGCAATTAGCTGGGCAGCGGGATACTTTTCGGCTTGGGCTAGTTGCTGGGCCGCATTTAGTAAGGGTTGAGCTTGACTGGCCTGGATTTGACGTTGCCATTGGGCAATTAGGGTTTGGGCTTCAATCCGGCGGGGTTGACCCATGTGAACACTCTGGGCCTGGAGCACAGCCAATTCATAGCCCCAGGTTTGCTCCAAGCCGGCCAGCGAGCGAGCGAGTTGCAGTTGTCCCAAGTTTTGAGCCTGTCGTTCCCAGGCCTGTTGTTGACGGGTGACATAGGCGGCTAAACCCGAATCCCCTGCCAGTTTTTCAAGACGCATGATCCCTTCCCAGTACCCCCAAAAGGTATCTTGATGAGCGGCTGCCTCGGCCTGGCCCAATTGGAGGAGGGGCGGATCTCCTTGGGTCGCTCGGAGCACTGGGGCAATTTCCCGCACCAAGTCAATGGCGGCTTCAAGGTTGCCCGCATTTTGCCACTCTTGGGCATAGTCCATGACCAGCTCGACCCAGGGCTGAATTTCTTGAGGCACTCGCTGCCCGGCAATGGTTTCGGGGTTGATTTTCTTGGCCATTAAGATGGCTGCAACCAATTCGTTGACCGTTTGCCACCCCGCCAGGCCCCGCGCTTGTTCCAGTTGTCCCCAGGCCTCCCGCTCCCGATTAATACGGACAATCAAGTCACTGGCCACGGAACTCCAATGATCACTCCCGAGTAAACTTAATCGCCTGGCAATATCTAAGGCCGCGGCCCAATCGGCTCCATTGATGGCACTACTGGCCTGGGCCGCGAGGCTAGAACCTTCATCAGTAGTCCAATAGGTGAGTAGGGATTGGGCCTGGGGATAGTAATGAGAAACTTTGGGGACTTTTTGGATAATCGTCTTGGCATAATCAATATTCCCCTGGGCAAATTGCTGCCGGGCAATCACAATTGTCGCCTGAGACCATTGATTGCTGAGTTCCAAGGCCTGGGTATAAAGGGGATGATCCTGCGGCCATTGGCTGACTAAATCTAGGGCTGCCATCAGGGCGTTAATGTTGCCTCGGCGCGCCGCCATATCGGCACAGTACAGTTGCTCGGCATCGGTTGTACCCAGAGAAACATTCCGACATTCCGGCAGGGGGGGGAGGTTAAAGATCCAAATAGCGGCCCCCAAGGCAGTGGCCCCAGAAATAAAAAATGGCCAAAACCAAGGCGAGTTGAAAACGGGTGCAAAGGGCCAACGGGTGGAGGACGAAGCCTGCGATTTAGTGGTAGCTGGAGATAATTCAATTGCACCCTGTTCAATCATTAGGGATGGGTCTGTGGATGGATGCCGTTTGCGCGGACTCCGTTGGCCTCGCCACCAAGGTCGGGATGCTTTGGGTTTCATGGCAAGTGTTCGGTCTCCTCACAGCCAGGCCGGGGCAGTTTATCTTAAATCTTAAGCATAACTTAAGCGGAATCAGGTAGAGGATGTGACGTTTTCTAGGTTTAGGGATAGGAAATAGTCTAACCTTGACTCATGGGGATATGAAATCGTAAAGCATTCTGAAATGCGCTAAGGAGATGGGCGGGGGTGAAGGCAGAGGAACTACTTCAACGCTATGGAGCCGGAGAGAGAAATTTTGCCGGGCAACGCCTTCGTCGCGTCAATCTCAATCACAGTTGTTTAGACGAGATTAACCTCAGTCGGGCTGACTTAACAGATGCCGGATTAAGTGGGGCTAAACTCCAGCGCGCCGATCTCCGGGGGGCCGTTCTCTCAGCCATTAATTTGAATCATGCCGACCTGATTGGGGCCGACCTGCGCGGGGCAATGCTCATGGGGGCAGATCTGCGGAAAGTGAACCTGCGGAAGGCCAATCTGACCGGAGCGGATTTAACCCGAGCAAACTTGACCGGCGCAATTTTATCGGAAGCGAACTTAACAGCCGCAGATATGAGCCAGGCCATCCTGCGGGGAGCAGACCTAACCCTAACCGATTTAACCCTAGCGGAACTAGAACAGGTGAACTTAAGCCAGGCCAACCTGACCAATGCTTATCTGCGGGGGGCGGATATGGCCGATGCAATTTTGCTCGAAGCAACCCTGATCCAGGCCAATTTACGGGGAGCCAACCTGCGAAATTGTAATTTTCAAGGAGCAAACTTACAAAAAACCAATCTTCGGGGGGCCAATTTACGCCAGGCCCGCCTAGAAGGGGCCAATTTACGAGAAGCGACCCTAACCGAAGCCAATCTCCGCTATGCCTGTTTAGACGAAGCTTACCTAATTGGCGCGGATTTACGGGGAGCCAGCTTAGCCCGGGCCATGTTAAGGGGGGCGCAACTCAACGAGGCAATCCTGACGGGGGCTAATTTGATGGGAGCCAATCTTTCTGAAGCCCAACTGCGGGGGGCCAATCTCATCGAAGCAATTCTGACCGGGGCCAACTTGACGGGAGTAGATTTAACCGGGGTGGATCTGAGTGAAACCGTGATGCCGGACGGAGCCCTGATGGATTCTACGAGCGAGCAAGGCTCTACAGAGTCCCCTGTGGGATCAACCTCCTTTCCCTAGTTTGAGATTTAACTGCGCAGGGTAACCGCAAATTTATCTTGGAGCGCGTCCCGAATGGCCTGGTGGATTGGCGTAACATCTGCTTCCGTTAAGGTGCGGTCACTGGCTCGGTAAATGAGGCGAAAGGCTAAACTCCGCTGCCCTGAGGGGACGCCTTCCCCGACATATTGATCAAACAGTTCTACGGATTCGAGGAGCGTCTCTTGTTTACCAAAGGTGGCCGCTTTAACCATGATCCGTTCCAACTCCGAAACAGAGACTTCTATCGGGGCATAGAGGGCCAAATCCCGGTCGGTGGCGGGGTAAGTAGAGTAGGGACGAAACAGTTGCCGGGCCTGGTGTTGCATCAGGTGATCCAATAAAACTTCCATGTCCAGTTCAAAGACATAGACCGCTGCTGGGAAATCCCGCTCTTGCCGCAGTTGGGGATGGAGTTGCCCAAAGGTACCGAGGCGTTCCCCTTGGAGCCAAAGTGAGGCGGTTCGTCCAGGGTGCAGACGGTCATCACGGCGATCCGGTTGATATTCCACCCCCAGGCCAAGGCGATCAAAAATACTGGTTAAAATCCCTTTAGCTTCATACCAAGACAGGGGTTGACTCACTTTCGCGCCCCTGACCCATGTCCCCCGGAGTGGATCGCCGCTAATGATCCCGCCGAGATGATCAGTTTCCCATAGGCCCTCCTCATCCTGGGTAAACACCCGCCCAATTTCAAAGCCATTTAGGGGAGGATTGCCCTGTTCCAAGTTGAACTGTAAAGCATTGAGGAGATTAGTAATAATGTCAGTGCGCAAGGCTGAAAACTCTGCCACGAGGGGATTAACCACTGTGATTTTACCTGTGGTCTCACTACCCGGTCGAATCCAAGAATAATGCACCAGTTCCGTTAACCCTGCCCCCCGACAGGCAGACCGAATCGCCCGAGTTAAGGATTGCTCTAGGGGTAAGTAGCCTAATTCCGACTTGCTCGGCAGCGTATCAATAAAGCGGTCATAGCCATAGAGACGGGCCACTTCTTCAATTAGGTCTATTTCCCGTTCAATGTCCCGGAAACGGTAGGGAGGCACAGTCACCTTCCAGGCCGGGCTACTGTCTTCATCGTCACTGGCAGCAAGCGGCTCCAGGCCAAACCCCAGGGATTTTAAGGTGCTCTCAACCACTGCGGCAGGCAGATCTTCAATGTCTTCCTCGGGCGCATCCACCGGCCCTAAAACTTGTTGAAGGCGGCTGAGGCGTAATTCCAGGGTGCGAGTCAGGGGGGGGCGTTGATCAAAAATGACTTGGGATTGAACCTGTCCCCCCGTCAGGGTTTGAATTAAGTCCAATGCATGGTCACAGGCCTGGAACAGTTCGGCCGGATTAACACCCCGTTCATAGCGTGTGGAAGCCTCGGTGCGCAGGCCTTGAGCGCGGGCCGATTTGCGAATTGCTACCGGACTAAACAATGCCGCCTCGAGGACTAAGTTGACAGTCCCAGCCTGGACTTCCGTTTCTGCCCCCCCCATCACCCCCGCCACGGCCACGGGAACATCTGCGGCTGTAATGACTAGGTTGTGAGGGGTTAAAGTCCGCTCTTGACCATCTAGGGTGGTGATGGTTTCTCCAGCCTGGGAGAGTCGGACACCAATGGTTAGGTCAGGGCCATCCGCCAAGGGTGAGTCTGGGGAAATAGGGGCTGGTTGCGATGTTTTGGCGCGGCGGCCTGGGGATGGAGCGGTCTTGGCTAGGGCTTGCAGGCGATCAGCATCAAAGGCATGGAGGGGTTGGCCCCAAGTCAGGAGGATGTAGTTGGTAATATCCACAACGTTATTGATCGGGCGCATCCCAGCCGCAACTAACCGCTCTTGAAACCAGGCCGGGGAGGGGCCAATTTTCACACCCCCAATGACAGTACCCACATAGGCAGGACAGGCCTGGGCATCTGGAATATCTAAAGTGAGCTTAAGGGGATAGGCCAGTTTGGGCGAGCTTTGGGGAATTTTAATTTCCCCCACATCGGGCAACCGCATCGGTAACTGGGTTAAAGCAGCCACTTCTCGGGCAATACCAATCATGCTCAGGGCATCGGCGCGGTTGGCGGTGGAAGTGACATCTAAAATCACATCATCCAGGCCCAGCAATGGCCGCACATCCTGACCAACTTGAATCCTATGTTCACCCTGCTCAAAGCTGTGGATGCCCGCCGACTCTTTGGTCAATCCCAGTTCAGCCAAGGAGCAAATCATCCCCGAAGACAGCACCCCGCGCAGTTTAGTCGGGCGAATTTTCAGATCAATTTGCGGTAAATAAGTTCCTGGAGGCGCAACTGGAGCTAACATCCCCGCTGCCGCGTTGGGCGCGCCACAAACAATGGTATAGGGATTATCCTCGCCAATATCCACCTGACAGACCCGGAGTTTATCGGCGTTGGGATGGGGTTCGCAGGTGAGAATTTTACCCACGACTACCCCCTCAGCCCAGGTCGTGCGATCTTCAATGTCCTCGACTTCAAATCCGGCCAGGGTCAAACGACTGGCTAAATCCGTGGGGGAATCGGTAAAGGGGACAAATTCTCGCAACCACTTTAATGAGATACGCATTCGACTTCCTAAAAAACCTGAGCTATTGCAGCAATGTTTGGATCTTAAACAAAATTTGCCCATCTCACGGTATTAGTCCCACCTAGGGAACTGGAAAAATCGCTACCCTTGTTACAAGGCCTGGGGTAGATTCGGGCTATATTGAGCGCATTTCCAGTCAAATCAAGTTAAATTTCCCTTAGATTGTTGTCGTGTCTGCCAGGTATAACGATGGTTGCTTCCCCCACCTCTACCAATGGTCAATCCCCCAAACCTGATGCTGAAGTCATTATCCAGGCCAGCAAAATTAACAAATACTACGGAGAGCGGCACGTCCTCAAGGATGTAGATTTACAGGTTCGCAAAGGGGAAGTAGTGGCTTTAATTGGCCCGAGTGGTTCTGGGAAAAGTACCTTGATTCGCTGTCTCAATGGCCTGGAGAAACATAGCAGCGGTGAAATTTATGTCCTCGGCCGGGTGATGCACCCCAACACCAGCCATAAGGAACTCAGTCTGATTCGCCGGGATTTGGGGATGGTATTTCAGAGCTTTAACCTGTTTCCCCACATGACTGTCTTGCAGAACGTGATTGAAGCCCCAATGCTGGTTCGCAAGATGCCGAAGAAAAACGCGATTGAAATGGCTGAGGTTTTACTCGCCAAGGTGGGCCTGGCAGAGAAAAAAGAAGCCTATCCTGGCCAACTTTCGGGAGGCCAAAAACAACGAGTCGCCATTGCCCGCGCCTTGGCCATGCAACCCCAGGCCCTGTTGTTTGATGAACCCACCTCTGCTTTAGATCCGGAACTGGTAGGGGAAGTTCTCAAGGTGATGAAGGACTTAGCCGATGAAAGCATGACGATGGTGGTTGTAACCCACGAAATGCAGTTTGCGCGGGATGTGTCGTGCCGAGTGGCCTTTTTAGCTGATGGGCATATTGTTGAAGAAGGGGAACCCCACCAACTGTTTAGCAATCCCCAACAACCCCGCACCAAAATGTTCCTAGAGCGAGTTTTGGGAAAGTCTTAAGACGAACTCGGTCATTATCCCCTTGTATGTAAGCTATAGATGTAGTCTTTGGGAGCATACACCTCTTGACCAAAGAAATGGGATACAAGCCCCGTCCTGCTTTACACGCAAGCTACAGGGCGGGGAGAATGTCAACGCAACAGACTTAAACCGATAGGCCGCCGCATTAGGGGGAGGTGTCTCTATCAGTTGAAATAATAGAGATGGAAATTGCTGAAACAGTTGATAAAAAATCGAGTCACACCGCACAGATTCAGGATACTTGCAACCACGCCCCCAAATCGGCCACCTCTTGAAACTCCAACAATGCCACCGCTAATTCTTCCACCTTAATATTTATGTCTAGCAACCTTGAGCAATCACCCTTTCCAAAAATGTAACTGGGGTTATGCCCAGTATTAGTCCGGCCCCCACCCCTAGCCAGTAGCCCCATTCCATGCCTTAATTCCCCTGATCTCGTGCTTTTGGGAGAGTTGCAAAAACTATTTCTCGTAGAAAATTTGGAGGAGACAGAAGCAAATTTACTCCCTAAAATGGGGCCAACAGGTCAAAACCGAGTTTCGGAGGGGACTGAATGGATCACAACCTACAAATCATGGTGCTGGTGGTCTTGGCGGTGGTAGCTGGGATCGGGGCCCAAGTCCTGGCCAGTGTTCTGCGGTTACCCAGTATTGTGCTGTTGCTGACAGTGGGGATTGGCTTTGGTCCGAGTGGCTTAGGCTGGCTCCATCCGCAACTTCTCGGTGATGGACTGGAAGTCTTAGTTCCCCTCTGTGTGGCCTTGATTTTATTTGAAGGGGGGTTAACTCTCGAACTCCAACGCAGCGAAGCGGAAGTGACCCGGAGTATTCGCAACCTCGTTACCATTGGAGCCGTGATTACCCTAGTCGGAGCCACCTTGGCTGCTCATTGGAGTGGGGAATTTCCCTGGCCCATTGCCGTACTCTATGGCTCTTTAGTGGTGGTGACAGGGCCAACGGTGGTGGGGCCATTATTGCGACAGGTTGGGGCCGAACGGAAACTGGGGGCCATCTTGGAGGGGGAGGGGATTTTAATTGATCCCTTGGGGGCAATTTTAGCCGTAGTCGTCCTCAATTTGGTGCTGAATCATGATCTTGATCCTTGGAGTGGGTTGATCAGCTTAGGGACGCGTTTAGGGGTGGGGACACTGATTGGCTGGATAGCGGGTTGGGGACTCAGTTGGTTTTTGCGCCAGGCCCAGTTCTTGTCCGATGAATTACGCAATCTTCTGGTCTTGGCCTCGGTTTGGGGAACGTTCACCCTTTCTCAAGTCCTAGTGAGTGAATCGGGTCTGATGACGGCGGTGATGTTGGGGATTACCCTGCGCTGGGCGGAGATTCCAGGGGAGCGAGTTTTACGACGGTTTAAGGGGCAACTGAGCACCCTGGCGATTTCTGTCTTGTTTGTCCTGTTGGCCGCAGATTTATCCGTTTCCAGTATGGTGGCTTTGGGCTGGGGGGGATTGGTCACGGTTTTATGCTTAATGTTTATTGTTCGCCCCCTGAGTGTGTTTGTATCCACCTGGAATAGTGGTCTGAGATGGCAGCAAAAAGCCTTCCTGGCCTGGATTGCCCCGCGGGGAATTGTTGCCGCCTCGGTCGCCTCCTTATTTTCGATTAGTTTGACCAATGGCGGGATTAACGGGGGAGATGCAATCAAGGCTCTTGTCTTTTTGACGATTCTCTTAACGGTCTTTGGGCAGGGCTTAACGGCTAAGCTTTGGGCAAACTTTCTCCAGGTGCGGGCCCACGGCAATAGCGGCGTGATTATTGTTGGCTGCAATCCCTTGGGGCGATTATTGGGACAACTCCTCCATCAATGGGGCGAGCCAGTCGTCATGATTGACAGTAACCCGACCTATTGTCACCAGGCCCAGGCCGAGGGGTTAACGGTGTTTGTCAGTAGTGCCTTAAATTCAGAGGTTCTCCGGCAAGCGGGTATCGAAAATTTGGGGACGTTTTTAGCCATCACGAGTAATCCCGAAGTGAATCGTGTCTTGAGCCAACGTATCCGCGAAGAGTTTGATCCCCCAAGGGTTTTGGCGGCATTTTCCAGGGTCAATCAGTCCAGTAACGACATCACCGAGCTATCCCAAGGGATTGAAGCGGCCCTGAGTCAAAGCCTGAATGTGAAAGATTGGAATGAATATATTACCGCCGACTCCATCCGCCTGGGGGAAGTGACATTGACCGCCGAACGTCTGGAGATGCAATTGGCCCACCTCCTGGCCCTGGTCAAGTCGGAAAAACTCTTACCCCTGCTGTGGATTCGCCAAGAAACGGTGCGGGTTGTCCAAGGGGATGTGGAATTTCAAGCTGGGGATCAAATTGTCTATCTCCTCCACACCCCTAAACCTGATTTTCTGCTGCCCAGCCCAGTCACCCGTCCCTTAGAAATCAAAACCGTCTTGGCCAATGCCCATCTCTCGTTTGTAGAGCCAAAAACCTAGCTTGCTCCAGCCCACGGCAAATTCAGGTGAATGGGTTAAAATGGGAAGACATCAGCGGACGTGGCGGAATTGGTAGACGCGCTAGATTTAGGTTCTAGTACTGCAAGGTGTGTGGGTTCAAGTCCCTCCGTCCGCATTTATGACTAAACGACAAACAACCGGGTCATGATCGCTAATCTGGGGGCTAAATTCAGCGTTGAGATGGACAATATCCACAGCCGCTGAGGTTGGATTCGTTTGCACCACATTTTGACTGACCCAGATGTGATCTAACTGTTGGGAATTACCTTCGTAGATGTAACTGTATTGCTCCACCTCTGGTAAACGGATTTGGGTCAGATTGGCGAGGTTAGCCGGGGCCTGGCTGAGTTGTTGTAAAGGCAGAGAGAAGGCAAAATCATTCATGTCCCCAAGGAGAATAATTCTGGCCTGGGGTTGCTGTTGTTGAAGTTCGCCGATGAATTGTTGCAAAATTTGGGTTTGGGCCATCCGCGTCCCCTGACTACCCAAGGTTGGTGGCTGATTCAGTCCCATCAGTGGTGCATCACCCCGCTTGGATTTGAGATGGACATTGATGGCATAAATGGTTTGATCCTGCCAGCGGAATTGGGCAATGAGGGGTTTGCGCCCCGCCCGCCAGGCCAGATCTTGGGGCTGAATCCGCCCAGGGTTGTGACTCAGACCAGTGGCCTTAATTTGGACGGGGGTTTGACTCTGGCCGGGGCCTTGGGGATTATTCACCAGGTTAAGGCGTTGGGGATTGTAGAGAAAGGCGACCCGAATATTCCCGCCGGGTTGGCCACCATCCGCATTGTTAATCGGCGAAATATCTAAATACTCATAGTCGGGGCCGCCCTCATGTTTGATGCCATTGATCAGCAGTTGGGCGGTTTGGGCTGCACTGACAATCCCGTTATCAAGGCTGCCACTATCATCTTGAATTTCTTGGAGGGCAATCAGGTCGGGATTTTGTAAGTTCTGGTGGATGGCCTGGGCAACACGGATAATTCGCTCGGGTTCTTGGACACTCAGGTTTTCAACATTAAAGGTAGCGACTGTTAAATGGGTCTGATCACCTTTGAGGGATGTGGTTTCAGGCATTAGTTTTTTGGAACTGGTTGGTTTGAGAGATTGCTCTGGATCAAGGAGAACTTCGTAATTGCCCCAGTTATAGGTGAGGATTCCGGTTAAGTTAGCAAGGCGATCTCCAACTTGGAGGGCTTGATGTTGTTGGGCTTCGGGTAGCAGTTTTGGGTTAATCCGCAGCCGTTCCGGGTTAAAGTCACCATCCAAATAGGGACTCTGACTCAAGGCTCGAATGGTAATGCCGCCCCGTGAGTTCATCCCTGTGGCCTGCTGCCCCCGTTGACTGACGACAAAAAACTGGTGGCGGGAATTTTGGGGGCCGACCACTTGCGGTTCGGGAATCGTCACCCGCATTCCTTCTAAAGATTCGTAAAAGTCTAACCCCCGGGCCTGGGGCTCGAGGGAAGCTGGGGTATTTTTTAGGTTTGTGGCTGGGCGGTAAATAATCTCTGTGGGGGGGCGGCTCAGGACAATTGGGGCGGGTAAGGGCTGGTTCTCCCTCAGGACTTGGATTTCACCCTGGCTACTGATTTGGGTTAAGGGCAGATCCCCAGGGGCTTGTTCTGGCTGGAATTCCCTTACCCGACCTCGGACTGCGACTCGGTTCCCAGGCCTGACTGTGGGGGCAACATTCGTAAAGACAAAGAGTCCCTCGGAAGTCCGGGGGGTAGAATCAGATTGCTCCGATTGGAGATAAAACCCCCGCTGATCCAGGCCAGTGACAATACCAGTTGTGGTAACGATTTGGCCAACTTGGCTCGAAAAATGCTCCTCTCCTTGAATTTGATGAATCGGAGTGATTTCTCCAGATAGGGCAATAACCGGACTGGAGAGGCTATTTGCGCCTAACCAATGCCCGCAGCCCATCACCAGGCCAGCCACCAAAATCCCTAAACTGCCATAAAGCCACTTTTTGCTGAGTGTGGGTTGATAGGTCTGCCAGACACGAGCCAAAAAGTGATGAAAAATCTCTCCGCGGCGTTGTAACTTCCCCATGATTTACCCAGGCCTAGTGCAGATTCCCTTACTATCCTTACCGTGAAAGGGATTTTGCCCGAGTTAAGCAGAACACCTTTAGGGATGTAAATGAAATTCAATTTGATCCCGGCGCAAACTGACATCAAACCGCTGGAGGAAATCTTGCCCTAGGAGGCCCACGCTCATTTCCGGCCCCGCCACGGCCACCGGAATTTGCTGCGTCACCAAGCCCCCCACATCCATACTGCCAATAAAGACAATAGGCATCCGCACTTGACCGTTCGCTGTATTAAAAATGGCGTACTCGACAATATTGGCGGGGGTAATTCCGAGGGCGGTGGCCATCGGGCGCGTAATCACAGTCATGCTGGCCCCAGAATCCACCATCATTTCAAAGTCACGGCGGCGGTTAAATGTGACATTAATCACCGGAATCCCATTTTGGCGGCGCTGAATTTGCACCACACCCAACAGGCCTGGGTTAGGGGGGCTAGGCGTTCTAGCGTTTGGGCGAGCAGGGGGGGGACTGGGCGGGCGAAATTGACCCATCTGAACCAGTTCTTGGCGATATTGGCGCAGGGCTGATGCTTGATTTGGATTGGCCTGGATCATTAGATCCACAACCCGAACAGCCTGGGCCCAGTCTTGATTACCAATGGCCTGGTAAAGCTGATCTTGGAGGGAGCGTTGCCCCGGTTGGGCTAAACCTGCCAGAGGCGTGACCATCACCAGGCCAGTCAGGCAGGCGGTCAAGAGTCGGGCCTGGGAAAAACCAAAGGAAAAGCGCATGATCAGGGATGGGGCAGGAAAACGAGCTTGAACCAGGGGCAACCCCACAACCTTTTCATCATATCCTCAACGGCATATTGCCCGATACAAGAGGAAATGAGCGGGCGGCTGGACATCTTTAATCCTCCCCATTACCCCCGTAACCACCCCAGGCCCACGGACAGCAAGAGGGCAATGCCCAGCCCAAACCGATACCAAACAAAGACCCAGGCCGATTTCTTCCGTAAGTATTGCAAAAGCCAAGCAATGGACAGGTAGGAAAAAATAAAGGAAGAGATAATACCAATCAGCAGCGGCATGGCCATCGTCGTTTCTTGGAGGACATCCCTGGCCTGGACAAGCGTGGCAACGGTGAGAGTCGGAATCCCCAAAAGAAAGGAAAAGCGGGCCGCTGTATCCCGTTTAAGTCCTAAGAACAGGGCCGTAGTCAGGGTTGAGCCGGAGCGAGAAGCCCCTGGTAAGAGCGCAATGGTTTGTCCCAGGCCAACGAGAACACCGTCAGACACCTCCAGTTGAGCAAAATCCCGTTGACGTTTTCCCACCTGTTCAGCCAGGCCCAGTAAGGCCGCCATCACTAAAGCCATTACAGCGATTAAAACCGGAGACTCTAAATCTATCCCTAATTTTTTGAGGAGAAAGCCAATCCCTAAGGCGGGAATTGTCCCAATCACAATCCCAATCAAAATTTTCCACTCCTCTTGCTGCCAATTTTTTGCTTGCCAGGCCTGCCACGCACCGGCCAAGACTTGCCGAATATCCCCCCAGAAATACCAGAACACAGCCACGACACTGCCAAATTGAATTGCGTCCAAAGCGGGCTTATTCCAAATCGTTTTCCAGCCGAAAATATCCGTAAAAATGATCAGGTGGGCGGTACTACTAATGGGCAGAAACTCGGTAATACCCTGGACCAGACCTAAAATGATCGCTTGGAGCCAGCTAAATTCAAACATAATTTGCAAAAACTCAAATTAAAGTATTAAGTTTAGATACCCCTGGGGGGGATGATCTGTTGGGAAATTTAACTCTGTGATAACTTAGGGTAAGTATATACAAAAGTTAATATTCTCTTATCATTACCCCCTGCATTTACCCCCTCAGTGTTGAATACC
This sequence comes from Pseudocalidococcus azoricus BACA0444, assembly GCF_031729055.1. Taxonomy (NCBI): domain Bacteria; kingdom Bacillati; phylum Cyanobacteriota; class Cyanophyceae; order Acaryochloridales; family Thermosynechococcaceae; genus Pseudocalidococcus; species Pseudocalidococcus azoricus. Next base: position 16,962 of record NZ_JAVMIP010000014.1, read on the forward strand.
TTGTCTGCTTTAATTCCCGCCTCTTCTCTCGCTCCCCCCCTGCGCCCAGGCCTGGATGGGGCACTTCTAAATCATCCCCGCTTCCTCATGGCTGTGGCGGGTTTCCTGGTCTCAATTCCAGTTTTTGTCCAGGCCCCCCTTGTGCGGCTTTATCCTTGGGTCAGCTTGGGTTTGACTCCGCTATTGTGGGGATTGGCAGCCTGGTTGATCCGTTCCAAACGGGGGCCGGCCTGGGGAGATTTACTCTTCGGGTTTAGCTGTTGCTGGTTGGCAGGCTCCGTCTATTGGGGCTGGTTGCGGTGGGAACCCCTCTGGCATTTACCCATTGAAGCGTTTGCTGTTCCCCTGGTGGCCTGGCTCTTGTGGCGGCGGCAGTTAAAAATTGGGGGATTATTTTACCTGGGTTCACTATTGGGAACGGCGATTACAGATTTATATTTCTATCTGATTGATGTGATCCCCCACTGGCGATCCGTGATGCGGGTGGAAGCCGCCCCAGATCTGGTCATGGGAATTTTTCAGGATGCGGTCATTCAGGTTCAGACTTTTAACGGTCAGTTCTGGGCCATGCTCTTGGTTTTAATCCTCGTGGGTCTAACCCTGGCACCCTTTTTTGCCGTCAATCTCCGGCGGTCACAATCCCTGGCCTGGTGGGGATTTATTGGGGCAGTGGGAAGCACCCTACTGGTTGATGGAGTATTTTGGGTTTTTGTAGTTGTGCAGTAATCGTAATTCCCTATATCTCTATCGCAATCCTTATGGAATTTGGACCGTGGGGTATTGATTTTGCTAGAGTCACAGCCTTGAATCGTTCTTGACTCAGGTAAAATTGCTATATTTCTTGAACAGGCTCTTTGATACACTCATCTTTTATCTTCTTGGAAACTCTTGAATCCTGTCTTCAAAATGAATTAACTCATACATTTTAATCCCCACCTAATACCTAATTTCAAGCACCTCTATGTCACGCTTACTTAGATAGCCACTTGATCGAGTAATCGGTCAAACTTGAAAACATTGAAGAGAAAAGTATGCCAAGACTCGTAGGTAAACAGTCAAATGGTAATTGGTTTGCAGGAGTAACTCTTATTTTGACAATTGCAGCCTTGGGATACCTAGAATATGCTGGAGCAATCAATCTTATTACTGGCATCGGTCTAGATAATAAGCTCAATGATCAGCCCCAACAGCAGCTAAATCCCTAAAGATTCAATCAACCTTCATCCGCATTCTAATCAATCTGCATGATTCGATCACGACCTTAATTGATAGGAGTACTAGAAATGTATAAGGGTAGAGATTTTATTGGTAAGCCCTTGGTTTGTTACGAATCGGGTGAAAAGTTTGATAAGATTGAAGACTTAATTTTTGATCAGAACAGTAATCAACTCTTGGGATTTCTTGTTAATGAATCTAAGTGGTTTTCATCGACCCAAATTTTATTGCTAAAGGATGTGCAGGTCATTGGCCCCGATGCCGTGATTACACCTTCTAAAAGTACCGTTGTAGCTGCGAAAGAAATTCCCGCAATTCATTATGTAATGGAACGGAATAATATTCTCAACGGGACTCGAATTCTTACTGTTGATGGCCATGATTTAGGCATTATTGTTGACCTTTATTTTGACGAGAAAACAGGACAGGTAGAGGGCTATGAGGTTTCTGGAGGATTATTTGCCGATACCTATTCTGGACGCTCATTTGTGCCTGCGTTGCAAACCTTGAAAATTGGTCGAGATGTTGCTTTTGTCCCGACTCAGACGGCTCAATTGATGGAAGAGCAAGTTGGTGGCATTAGAGGGGCCATGCAGACTGTTACAGATAAGGTACAAGAAACTGCTCAAGGCACTGGTGATAAAGTTCAGGAGTTAACCGAACAGGTTGTCCATGCGGTGGCTGGTTTTACAGTTGAACAGGCCCAAGGACGACGAAGTCAACAGTTTGTCCGGGCCAAAGAAGGTTCAATTATTACGGCTCCAGGCCAAATTGTCACCGAACTGATCATTAAGCAAGCTAAAGTTACGGGCAAAGAAAAAGAATTACTCGAAGCGGTTGGTTTGACGACTCAAGGTGCAATGCAAAATCAGGCTGGTCAATTTATGACTGAAGCTGGAGCTCGCCTTAAGTCCACTGGTGAAAACACAGGTGAGACTCTGCAATCGGGGGCGAAAGGTCTCTGGAGTCAAATCAAAGATTCGGCTAAAGAGATACAGGAGATGGGAACTGAAGCAATTGAAAAAAAACGGATTCAAGGTGCTCTTGGTCGGGCCGTAAACCGAGTGATTCTTGATCAACAGGATGATGTGATTCTGAACGTGGGTGAGTTGATTACCCATCAAGCCATTGCAAGTGCTCGCCAAGCCCAAGTTCTAGAGCTATTACTTAGCTCAGTTTACACGGATAAACCTAACCTTACCCTTGAAGATATGCGAGCTCCTCATGCTGGTAGAGATGCCCTCTAATCTTATTAGAGCCTATTTCATTAAGTTTATTGTCGAATAATTTCCTTGCTCATTAGCTCATGCCTAACCCTAAATAGGTAATGTTCTATAGCGTTACGCAAACTGTTCTGAGAGAGTGGAAATCTTAAAGGAACTGCGCCCAGAAAGGATTTTCTGACTTATCCCTATCTAGCCATAAATGAGTAACACTATAACGGGTATTGGCCAAAGAGTAAGGCGCATCAACCCATAGACTAATACCTTTATTAAGCAAAACGAGGGACACCTAAACAAGACGATGTCCCTTTGCTACCATGCTGACCATCTGTCAACGTTAAAACTTGAGGCTCTCGGAACTAGCGAATCTCAGTTCCGAAAGAAAGCTGTTCATCCCCCCCAGTAGTCCGCCGCCGCCGCCGCCTGACTCCTACGGCCAAACTTTCCGGTGTTTCAGATTCAAGGGATGTTTCAATAATTAGGGCTGATTCAGTCTCCAGGGCCTGGGGTAGCATCACGTCTAAAACCGCTGGGTTTATAACGGCTGGCTCCAGCACTGACAGGCTCTCCAGAGGAGAATTAACCGCATCATCAAATTCCTGAGAGGCCACTTCTGGTTCAGGGGCATAACCACTGGCTGGCTCCTCCCCCCGTTGGCTGGGAATAGCGGCTCGACTGATGGCTGGGGGGGGAACCGGGGCCTGGCCTGGGGCGGCAACAGAGACGACTGTGTTACGAGGGGATTTAACTTCTCCGGTGTAGAGCACGAGGGGTGAAATTCCCATCAAGGCGTAAACATCTTGCTCAACCGTTGTCATCGTCACATTAATATGTTCAGGCGGCTCAATGGTGCGGGGGCGGGGTGTGGGTTTCCGACTCGGACGGCTACCGGTTTCGCTGCGGGGAGTCTCTGGCAGGACAATCCGGGAGGTTGTTGTGGGGCCGGCCTCAGTCCGGGCTGTTTTAGCCACTGTGGCGGTTACATTGAGGGGCGGAGTAGAGTCTGGGCGGCTGCGACGGGGCAAACTCCGAGATGGGGTTGGGGCCTGGCCTGGGGGGGCACTAATGCCATTGCCGACCCGAGGGCGTGTTGACCGCCGCCGCGAGCTGGAAACTTCTTGATAGCCAGGGTGGTTTGTTAATTGCAGTTCAATCCCATTCCCGCTAGCCACTTCTGGACGGTTTGGTACATCTAAGGGACGGGCGCGAGTCTCGATAATCCGCGGTGGAATTACCCGCTCGACAATTTCCCCCGGGCTGTCATCGGGATGGCCGGGTAAATGGACTAAATGGCCCAGGCCTCCACAGCTACGACAAGGACGACCAAACAACTCATAAATATTTTGCCCTTGGCGTTTGCGGGTTAACTCCACTAGGCCCAGTTCTGACAGTTGGGCAATTTGGGGACGCGCTTTATCAGCCCGCAGTGCCTTACTAAAATGCTCCAAAAGCTGCAACTGATCCCGGCGGGTATCCATATCAATAAAGTCAACAATAATCACCCCGGCCAAGTTCCGCAGCTTAAGTTGGCGGGCAATTTCTGTCGCGGCCTCACAGTTTGTCCACAACACCGTTTCCCGAGCCGTGGCTGAACGAGTAAAGGAGCCAGAGTTGACATCAATGACCGTCAAGGCCTCCGTTGGCTCAATAATCACATATCCCCCGGAAGGCAAGTCCACTCGTGGTTTTAAGGCTTCGCGAATGGCCGCATTGACTCGGAAATAGTCCAAAATCGGAATCGCTTCTTGGTGGTAGTCAATCAATACCCCCACGGGTAACTTACTTTCGTTCCAGGCCATCAGGTTTTGCTTGACCCGTTTCACACTCTCCGGCACATCCACCACAATCCGGTTGACATCAGAGCTATAGACATCCCGTAACACCCGCTGGACAAAGTCATCATCCCGTCCCAATAAGGCTGGGGCCCTGGTGGATTGGGCCTGTTGCTGAATCGTTTCCCATTGCCGTTGGAGAGCTTCAAGATCCTCAAGAATCGCCTCCTCGGCCACGCCTTCTGCTTCTGTGCGAACTAGTAAGCCCATCCCCGCCGGTTTAACCAAAATAGCTAAAGCCCGTAAGCGATGCCGTTCTGCTTCACTAAGAATCCGCCGTGACAAGTTAACCCCGCGTCCAAAGGGCATCAGGACTAGGTATCGGCCTGGTAAGGAAATGTTTCCTGTCAGCCTGGGTCCCTTATTCCCTGTGGGTTCCTTCATCACCTGGACAAGGACTTTTTGCTGGGGAGTTAGCAATTCTGTAATCGCCCCCGCCGACCGCCGTAACCGTAAGGGGCCAAGATCTGTAACATGAATAAATCCGTTTTGGGTCGCATCTCCGAGGTTGATAAAGGCGGCATCAATCCCTGGCAAGACGTTTTCGACAATCCCCAGGTAAACATCACTAATTTGATAACTGCCTGAGGCAACAATGAGTTCTTGAATTTGATCTTCTGAAATCACAGCGGCCAAGCGATGCTGTTCCGCAATAATAATTTGTTTCGACATTAAGATTTTCCTGCACGATGGGGAAAAAGCCAGGGATGACTGGTCAAGCGAGACTGTTAAGGCGACACAACTGGCGGCGAGGTTCTGAGTCTGGATCAATGGGGTGATGATCGTTGCCGTCAACCAGGCCAAGTCCGTGGCTTGGAACATGATCTACCTAATAATGCTTTGGGGGAATTGCGAATCAGCAAAAGCTAAGAAAGTCCAGGCCTAAAAGCCAGCCCAACAGCGATGTCCAGATAAATCTGTTAAGGAAGCTGTAGCAAGTGTCAGTGGTGACAAGTCAAGAGGTTACAGTTCCAAATTTTTATGGCTTTACCTAGGAGTCTCTAGCCCAGGCCCGGAGTCTAAACAAAACTTTACTCCGTCACCATAATCTCCAAAAACCAGAACGGGTGGCATAATCCAGTTATCCCGATTGAATCGAATTATAGCGATCTGGGGCGAACTTGGCTAGGGGGTGGGACTAAAAAATTAACTAGAGTAGTGTGCCAGTTCGCAAACCTGTTGGGACAGTTGGCCGGCTATTCAGATTAAGCGTCAGGATACTATATTTAAGCAATGTGAACATTTGCAAATTTTGCCAACTAGTTCTGACCTGAGAGGGTGGAGGAGCACGGATCCATGGGTGTCACGATTAAGCAAGCCGTAGAAATTGCCACATATATTATTTCCAAACGATTCCAGGGCCAAAAGCGTTTTCCCCTCACCTTAATGCTCGAACCCTTGTTTCGCTGCAATTTGGCCTGCACGGGTTGTGGCAAAATCCAACATCCCAACGAAATTCTCCGCAAACAACTCACCCCCGAAGAGTGTTTCCATGCGGCCGAAGAATGTGGTGCACCAGTGGTGGCCATTCCGGGGGGTGAACCTTTACTCCATCCTCAAATTAATGAAATTGTCGCTGGCCTGGTGGCGCGGCGGAAGTTTGTCTATCTCTGTAGTAATGGGATTCTGCTGGAAAAAAATCTGCATCGGTTTCAACCCTCCCCCTATTTGACCTTTAGTATTCACCTGGATGGCCTGCGAGAGTGGCATGACAAATGTGTGGATCGGGAGGGGGTTTTTGATACGGCGATCCAAGCCATTAAAGCCGCCAAAGCCAAGGGCTTCCGGGTCACCACCAACACGACCATTTTTGAAGGGGCCAATGTGGCCGAGATGCAAAAGTTCTTTGATTTTGTCTCGACTTTGGGTGTGGATGGGATGATGATCTCTCCGGGGTATGCCTATGAGTGGGCCCCAGATCAGGAGCATTTTCTTAAGCGGGAACAGACCAAACAACTTTTCCGGGAAATTTTGGCTCCGTTGTACTCCGGGCAGAAAAAATGGAATTTTAACCATAATCCCCTGTTTTTAGATTTCTTGATTGGGGAGAAGGATTATGAATGTACCCCTTGGGGGATGCCAAGTTACAGTGTCCTGGGCTGGCAAAAACCCTGTTACCTGCTGAATGAGGGGCATTACCAAACCTATAAGGAGCTTCTAGACGAAACGAATTGGGACAACTACGGGCGAGCCAGTGGCAATCCCAAATGTCGCGATTGCATGGTGCATTGCGGCTATGAACCCACGGCGGCTTTGGATGCCTTTAATCCAGCTAATATGGCCCGGGCAGCGGGGAGCCTCTTGGGTTAACCTAGTTTCCTCTCGAAGATTACCCAAACGCTGGCTGATTCTTCTACACTAATGAGTACGCAAATGTCTTTCCCTAGAGTCACTCTGGCTGCTGGGGATTTTTACTTTTTTGGCATAAGTTTTTAGTAGGAGTGCGGGAATTTAAACGGGTGGTAGGGCAGGACTGGCATTGGGGAGGACTTGGGCTAGCCGGGAGCTGTTTGGGCCTGGGATTGGCCTGGGGCCTGGTGGGCTGTGGGGCTGGGAACTCAACAGTGCGCCTCTCCAGTGGTCGTCCCGATAGTTTTTACCATCAGTTAGGAGAGAAAATTACCCAGGTCAGCCAGGCCGAGGTGGGCTTGAATATGGAAGGTCTACCGTCTTCCGGTTCAACGCAAAATCTAGCCCGACTCCAGGCCCATCAGGTGGATTTTGCCCTGACTCAGTTGGATGTGGCGGTGGCGGCGATGGAGAAGCGGCAAATTAAGGCGGTTGCAGTTCTCTCCCAAGAACCAATTCATGTGATTACGACCACCACATCTGGGGTGCGGAAATTAGCAGATTTACAAAATCGGCAAGTCGGGATTGGCCCGCCTGGGGGTGGCCCGAGTTATACCGCCAAGGTGATCTTTGCCAACCAAAATATCCAAGTTCAAGCGGATGAGAGTCCCCTCGATCAGGCCTTGGCTAAATTAACTAAAAATCAACTGGCAGCCGTAGTCTATGTGGGCAGTGTGGGGGGAAATTTAACCCTGCGGCAATGGTTCAAAACCCAGGCCCACCTGAAGCTGATCTCAATGCCCCCCAGTTTAATTAACTACCTCTCGATTCGGGAGCCAGATGCCTATTTTCCCACGCGGATTTTGCAGGGTTCCTATTCCGCTAATCCCCCAATTCCTCCTGAGGATATTGCCACCTTCAGCACCTCAACAGTCTTGGCTACTCGCGCAGATGTCAGTGATCAGGTCGTGGGGTGGGTGACTTGGGCAATTTTGGACTCGGCGCGGGAGTTTGCCCTGTTTTATCCCGAATTACAAACTGGGGATGCAACCCGTTTATTGCAGCAGGGCCTGTTCTATGTCCATCCCGCGGCTAGTGATGTTTATAAATCCGGTGATCCCCGCAGTGCCTGGGTGCGCTATTGGGAAAATAATAATGATCTCCAGGCCGGGGTGATGATCCTGGTGTTGTCCAGTGTGGTGGGGATTGTCTTGCAGTATTGGCGATATCAGCGTTCCCAAAAGGTGATGGCAATTACGACCAAGCGGATTACGGAATTGAAACAACTCTTACCGGATTATCCTGACCAGGCCTTGCAAGGAATTGAAGAATTAAACCAAGAACAGCGATTGATGTTTATTGATGGCAAAATTAATGCCGAAGCCTACGACCAGGCCCAGCATCGCACCCAACGGTTTTCGGAACAGTGCCAAGTTTTAATTCAAGAGAAACGGAATCAGGCGATTTTGAAGACATTACTGTTAGTGGATGACTGGCAAGCCACCCTACAAACCATGCCGGAAGAGGCCTTAACGAAGCTCAAGGAGTTGCGTCTGAGTTATCGGCAAATGTTGATTGAGAATCAAGTGAATATTCAGGATTACATTGAATTGATGGAACTGACCCTGATGTCCTTAACCACCTTTGCGCCCACCTATGTGAGTGAATATCCCCTCATGGGGCCGCTCACTCATTTGGAGGGTGATTCCCGCCCGAGTCAAACACCGTCAGAAGTGATGAATGAGGATCGTTAGCCAATTTGCTCCGGTAATGTTTCAACAAGATAGTTAAGGATCAACAGTTCGCTGACCGGGCCGCGTTTGCTGGAGTTACTATTAATGGCCCGCTTGGCCTGGAGGCGATAAATCTGAAAGGAGTCATAGAGGGTTTCAAAGAAGTGATCCGCTGGATCTTCATTGTGGGGATCGGAGTTACTCAGGAGCAGTTTGGCCCCGCGCTGATCTAACTCTCGCGCAAAGGTTGCTAAGCGGGTTTGTTCGTGATCCGTAAAGTTAGCTTGGGCATAGGCTTTGAAGCTGGCAGTTTTGCTAATCGGGCGATAGGGGGGATCAAAATAAACAAAGGTTTGAGGGTTGACAAAGGGGCGAATGAGTTCAAAGTCACCTCGCAAGATTTTGACAGACGATAGGAGTTGGGCAACCCGTTGGAGATTGTCTGCTTGACAAATTCGCGGTCGGACATAACGCCCAAAGGGAACATTAAACTCACCTTTTTGATTGACTCGAAATAGGCCATTGAAACAGGTGCGATTCAAAAAAATTAACTGGGCGGTGTGCTGAATTTCCGGGTCGGCTACACAGGCATAGTTAATCTCTGTTTGGCTTTGGTTAAAGGCTTGGCGAATTGCATAAAACATGGTTTCCCGCTCGGACTCCGGAGCCTGGAGATATTGGCTTTCTAGGAAGGCTAAGGCTGAAATTAATTCGCTAACTTGGGTTTGAATGACCCGATAGGCTAAGACAATTTCTGGGTTGACATCGGCAATAATCAGATTTTTGACCGGGTAGTGTTGGGCAATTTCTAAAAATAGGGCTCCACCACCGATAAAGGGTTCAATATAGGTTTCAATTTCACCGTTAATGAGGGCTTGGGGGAGATAGGGGATAATTTGCCCCATGAGTTGGGATTTACCACCGGCCCACTTGAGAAATGGCCTGGCCTGGGGTTGTAGAACTTTACTTGCTCGTAGATGCAGAGGACGCGGCAATTGACTGCCCTAGAAAGCATTTTCATCATCCTATCTCAGCTCTCTGGAGATTCAAACCATCGTTACTGGCCTGGGACTGAGTGAAAGAATCTAGCTTAAAGCACATTGGTGTCGATGTCTCAGCGGTAGTCTTAAAGAGGGAGTGATGAATTATCGGGTGGTATCCTTTAAGCATGAACTCATTTTCCTAAGCAAGATTCATTCCGGGATAAATTAGGGGGGTATGTCTTTTTAAGGTCTCAACGGAAATCTTGATATATCAATACTTGTAGGCTTTGCTTGGCTGGGATCTGCCCCATTGACAGTTGATTTAGCCTAGGTTTAGCCTGTTTGAATTGGGAAATGCCCTCTCAATTTCAAACCATAATTTTGAATCATGATCGCCGCTTTTCAGTCGAGATACGAGATAGTTAAGATGCGGAAATCAGTGCCTCTCCCCCTTAATATTTTCAGGTTTAGGCCTTTACTGGGCAGGGTATTTTTATTGCAGCAAGTGAATCAGCGATTTTCATGGCGATGGCCATTAACGCAACGGGGCACATTGGTTCTGGGCACTGCTCTTTTGGGGCTGGGGCTATGGGAGACAGATCCAATTTTGTTGACGGCAACCCTAAGTGGAATTGGGACATTACTCCTGGTTCACCGCCGCCACCCGGCCATTCCCGCTGTCCTCAACCAGGCCTGGCAAGTCTCCCATTCCCTCTGGCGATTGAGTCAGCACCATCCCTTGTTTTTAGCTGGAGTCTTAGCTAGTGGCGCAACCTTAGGCACCTATACAGCCCTAAAACTATGGCAAGACAGTCCGAGTCCGTGGATCGGTTTAGGGTTGGGGGTGCAGGGCCTGGGCGTACTAGGAATTTTCTGGATATTGATCACCCTTAACCAACGTCAAACCGAGCAGAACAGCCAGACCCAGTGGCAAACTCTCTTGACCGATTTGGCTGATCCTCAAGCTCTCAAGCGTTATTTGGCCATTCGGCAACTCCCGTCTTTGGCAACAGATCCCCAAAGAATCAACATTTTCCAAGAGGCCTTGTTATTGCTGATCCCCCATGAACCAGAACCCAAGGTCAAAGAAGCAGCTTTGCAGGCCCTGATCCAATTCACAGACTATTCTGGACTCGCCCCTGAGTCCCATGTTTCCCCGGCCTTGCCCACTGCTGCCACGCCTAGAATTGACAAGCTGCCCGTCCGCAAAACTGAATCCCAGTGGGTGTAATTGCAAACCGATAGGGTAAAACTTCTAAGCCCTCCTCACGGGCCTGGCGCAAGAGTTTTCCATAGGTGGGGTCTGTTGTATCACCGGGGGCAAAGTTGGGACAGTCGCCACGGTTAATGAAGTAGAGCATACAAACTCGGGCCGTGGGAATTAATGCCATCAATTCTCGGAGGTGTTTCTGCCCACGGGTAGTAACGGTGTCGGGAAATAAGGCCAGTTCCCCAGTTGCCCAAGTTGTACTTTTGACTTCTACATAAGTCGGGCGTTGCTCGGGGTCAGTTAAGAGAAAGTCAATCCGGCTGCGTTCTTGTCCATAGGTGACTTCCCGCCTCATTTCGGCATAATGGGCTAATTCTGGCAAAATTCCCGCTTCCAGGGCCGCAGCAACAACCCGGTTGGGAAGACTGGTATTAACTCCAACCCAGGCCGGGCCATTGTCATTGACTTGAATCATCTCCCAGGTATAGGCCAACTTGCGCTTTGGATCTGGATGGTAGGACACTTGCACAGGACTGCCTAGGGTAGAAATTCCCGTCATTGGGCCAGTATTGGGGCAGTGGGCCGTAATTTCCTCTCCCGTATTTAATTGGATGTCCGCAAAAAAACGCTTATATCGCCGCAGTAAGATCCCCGCTTGGAGGGGTGGATAGGGATAAAGCCAAGGATTAGGGTTAGTTTGGGACATGGATCAAGTATAAATAGGGGCAGCCATCATAAGTTAGGGCTGGGGGCGTTGATTAACCTGAGGCAACTTTAATCCCTGCTTGAACGTCATATGAGGTTGATATTCTGAAAGTAGCTCCTCACGCGGCGGGAATAAGATCATGATTCAATCTTTAGGAAAGCTTGCCAATCCAGCCCCTTGGATTTGGGGTCTTAGCTTCTTGGGGGCGAGCACCGCAATCCTTGGCTTGGTTTCGCCGACTCTAGCCCAAACATCCGTTGTTTTTGGCCAAACGGGGCAAGTTGTCACCATTCCCAACACCTTTGTCCAACCCACCTTTGTTGTGCCGCCTATCTCCGCTTATCCGCCGCTGCTACCCTTTCCAGTGCAAAATAATCAGCCGATGATCTACCAGGCCAATCCGTACAATCAACCGGTCTTGATTTACCCCCGCTCCGGATCAACATTTTACGGTGGCCATAATCAACCAATCATCTACCAGGCCAGCCCCCACAATCAGCCAGTATTGATTTATCCGCCACGCAATTAGCCAATACCCAAGCGACCGGCCAGGCCTGGGGCAAGAGGAATTAAGGTGGCCGCCATTAACAACAGAGCCAATAATCCTAAGCCTGCCCGTGTGTCATCCGGTTCTGTCATTTCCTCCAAGCTGGGGCGTTCAATATCTCGTTGCAAGAATATAATTAATAGGGCCCAATAGAGTGCGAGAGGATTTCCCAAGGCCACCAAGCCAAGGACGATCAGCGTAATCCAAGTCGCTCGAGTTGCCACCTTTGTCCCATAGATGGCCTGGATAATCCGTCCCCCATCCAACTGGCCCGCAGGCATCAAATTCAAGGCCGTCACCACCAGGCCCAGCCAGCCAATAATTACTAAAGGACTCACATCCACTAACTCAGTTTGCAGGGCATCGCCCAAAATTGCCTTGGACAAAGTCCCAACTAGGATTGACCCTTGAAAAAATAGGCTCGGAATTTGAAAGACACTGCCCGGATGGGATAACAGCAACCCGATCACTAAAGCAAATAGGGATAAAATGCCCCCCACCGCCGGGCCGGCCATGGCGAGATCAAACAAGACGGTACGACTGGGGAGAAATGAATCAAAACGAAGAATCGCGCCAAAGGAACCCAACTGCCAGGCCGGGATGAAGAAGGGCCAACTCAAGCGAATTTGATCCCGCTGGGGGAGGGCTTGGTTGTATTGATTCGCCATCCAACGGTGTCCCAGTTCATGGGCAATCAAAATTAAAATGAGTCCCAAAGCCAAAGGCAAGGATTGGGCAACTCGGCCGGGTTCTTGATAGAAACTAAAGCCTTGAACCAGGGAACTAGCCTCTAAACTGGTGGCGACTGCGGCAATTCCTAAAACCGTAGCGAGGATTTTCTCTGAGAGGGCGGGTGGTTCCGGTTCTCGACGAGGCAAAATAATCACAACAGGTTTATTCTCTTGGTTTGGTACCATGAACAGGCGATATTTATCTGGCAACACCGTTTCCAAGCGAGTTGTTAAGGTTTGATGAACAGTCTTTGTCTCTCCCCGTAAGTTCCCCCGGCAAATCAGGCCTTCTTTGTAGGGTTTAAGTTCGGTGGCAAAAAAGGTGTCAATGCCAAAAATTCCCTGTACTGCTTTGAAATCTTCCCCTGGAATGGTGGCGATGGTTTCAGCTTCCAGGGAAACCTCCCCCTCCTTGGTTATCCCCCCAGAGTTTGGCTGATCTAAGGGCTGACCAGAGGCCGAGATGGAGGGACTTAGGGGACTGGCTGCTGCTAATGTGCGTAACCAACGACCCAGGCCGATATAAACCCCAACAGAAATGAAGAAGAAGCCCAGAATTGCCGCAAAGCTGATATTGATCCCAACGCTCATCAAGCCAAATAGGAGCAACCAGGGTAGCATCAGCACCACCGACTGCAACCAGGCCACGATGCCCAACTTCCCCATTGGTAACGCTCGGTAAAAGCCCCAACCCAATATCAGGAGTGCGCCAATAATTGTTAGTCCAGTAAAAACCATGCCATCTGCCCCTTCAAGTGTGCCTGAGTCCAATTCGGCGATCAAACTGCCCCTTCGACAACCTTAACCAAATGGGTGATGACAGATCAATTTATCAAGTGGCTAGCACCTTAGGATTAGGGCCTAGAGATTTGAGATGGGCCTGGCTCATTAGCGAGTAAGTCGGCTGAAAACGCAGGGTCTCCGATCATTCGCAGGCCTGTATCTGCAACAAGCTCGTAAATCTCCAGGATCTGCACCCAAAGTTACCTCAAAGAGTTGGGAATCTACTATTTACTGGCCATCGTGGTTAAGCGGGTTAAAACCGAACTGGCTCGCTGACTAAATTGTTTCATCCCCTCGGCATCCAGGCCCCGTTGACCAATTAACGCCAGATCGTAAATGTAGGCACAGAGTTGGTCGGCCAATTCCGCTGAAGGTGACTGCCCAGAGGTTTGGACAATGCTGCCTTGGCTGAGGGTGATCAGGTTTTGAACGAGGGGATGGGAGGTGTTGACTAAAAGCGTGTGTTCATTGGGCAGATCAATACTCAGTTTTTGCTGCATCATGGCCATCATTTCCTGCATCCGGCGGGTTGATTCGGGCAACAGGATCATGGCCGGCGGTGCACCTTCAGGATTGTCAGATTTGAGGGGTTCGGTGCGGATGGTGACATTGGGTTTATTCAGGGCTTTTTCAAACAAAGATTTAATCAGTTCACTGCGGGTTTTGTTGCTGCCCGGATCAACAATTTCGGCGGCCTTATCTTTATCAATCAGGGTTTCATCGAGTTCTGCATCGACCCGCGAGAATTTAAGGTCTTTATACTCTTGCTCCAACCAAGGGACAAAGTGGGTATCAAAGTAGTTATCCATGAACAGGACTTCAATGCCTTGGCTCTGGAGCAGATTGACATAGGTGGCCTGGTTGACTTCATCGGTGCAGTAATAAACCCGTTGCCCTTGTTTTTCGGAGGTGCGGCTGAGGTAATCCTTCAAAGTCGTGTAGGACTGGCCATCAACCACTAAGCTCTTCTCGTCGGCCCATTCATCCCCGGCATCCTCTGGTTTTGGCGCGGCTAAATTGGCGGAAGTCCGAAAGATGATAATGTCTTTGACTTGCTCTTTGAACTTGTCGTCATTAATCGAGCCAAATTTAACAAACGTGCCTAAATCATTCCAACTGCGGGCATAGGCCTGGGGATCATCCCGATAGAGTTCTTTGAGGCGATCACCCACTTTCTTGGCAATGTAATCAGCAATCCGGCGTACTGTCCGGTCATTTTGCAAGAAACTCCGAGACACATTTAGGGGAATATCACTGCTGTCAATAACGCCCCGCAACGGTAACAGAAACTTGGGAATCACCTCTTCACAGTTATCGCTGACAAAGACTTGATTACAGAAGAGTTTTATTTGCCCTTTGGTGACATCAATATCGGGGCGAAGTTTCGGGAAATAGAGAATGCCATTGACAACAAACGGGTAATCCGTATTCAGATGCACCCACAATAGCGGCTCTTCTTGGAACGGATACAAATAGCGATAAAACTCGAGGTAATCCTCTTTAGTCAATGCACTGGGGGATTCTTTCCAGGCCGCCTTTTGTTTATTGATTTGCTCGCCATCAAGTTTGATTGGGACGGGCAAAAAGTCACAATATTTTCGGACTAATTCTTTAATCCGGGCCGGTTCAAGGTAATCCAACTCCTCCTCTTGCATGGTCAGGGTAATGGTGGTTCCGACTACGGTGCGGTCTGACTCCGACAAGCTATATTCTGTTGAGCCATCACAATGCCACTTTACGCCCGTTGCCCCGGTCTGATAGGAGAGGGTATCAATTTCAACGGTTTTGGCCACCATAAACGAGGAATAGAAGCCCAGGCCAAAGTGACCAATAATGGCTTGATCTGCTTGGTTTTTATACTTCTCGACAAATTCTTCGGCACTGGAAAACGCCACCTGAGTGATGTATTTCTTAACTTCCTCAGCGGTCATCCCCAGGCCCGTGTCGGTGATTTTTAACTGTTTCGCCTCTTTATCAATGGCAATTGTAATTTCAGGATGGTCAATGTCGCCGCCGTAGTCCCCCGTTCGGGCAATCATCCGCAGTTTCTGGATCGCATCTACGCCGTTGGAGACTAATTCCCGCAGGAAAATTTCATGATCGGAGTAGAGCCACTTTTTGATGATCGGAAAAATATTCTCGGTGTGGATCGAAATGGTGCCCTGTTCCAGCATGATCGGTTCTTACTCGTTGTGGGTCTGAAAAAGATGGTCATGTTCTATTTTATGGGGCTTGGGGCCTGGGACAGAGAATTCCAGACTTCGCAATCTCCCTGCTTGTAGATACGGTTTTCCCTACCTGACTCGCCACCCACCAGCCTCAGAACCAGTCAGAACAAGGTCAAAAGTAAATTCAGCGTGTATAGTAGGGATTAAAATTTTCCGAAAAAGTCCAATAAAATCCCCAACCCATAGAAAAATTCATCGGTTCAGAGGAGAACGCCATGTCATGGGTAGATGAAATTAAGACTCTGGAATCAAAAATAACTTTGGTTTTAGATCATCCAGCCTCAGTAAAACAACAAGTCAAGGAAATAACCCTAGTCCAAAAACAACTCAGAGTGATTAAACGAGAGATTAATGCCCAGATTCAACTGATCAATCAAAATACGGCTCAATCGCGACCGGATAGCATTGTTTCCGTTGGCCTGGATTTATTTGGAAAACGCCGAATGGCCGGAACAGTTCGCTCAATCACACGCCAGGCCATGCAACGGGAAAAACAGGAAGCCCGTCAACCCTATCTTGATCTCAAAAACTATGTGGATCAGTTCATCTTGGAGGGAGATCGGTTGAAATTAGCCGCCCAAAATTACCTCAACAGCATTAATTCCTAACTCGGTAATTTCCCATGACGAGCGATCTGATCCGCCACGTTAGCCCAGAGGAAGAGGAATTAGCCCAAAAAGAGGCCGAGCTTGCTGCATTGGAATCGGAATTAGCAGAACGGGAACTGGGCCTGGCAACTTTACAAGCAGAACTTCATGCCTTTGAACGAGAATATTTACACCTGATTGGTAGCCGTTACGCCGAGTTAGATCGGATTGAAGCCCAAATTATTAAGTACATGGCTTATATGGAAAATAATTAGGCAAAAGCGACTAGAATTTAAGTAAAACCCATGTAGATATTGGCACAGGTTAATTAGTCTAATCCAAATAAATTAAATTTCCCAGAAAGGGGGTGGTTGCATTTCAGAATAACCCCGTTCCTTGCAAAAATTAAACGCTTCAACTACGTGTGGAAATTCATTAGCAAAATCACTTTTCATTTGGCTCAGCAAATTTTGACCCAGCAGCTTAGCAAACTTACCTCTTAAGCATTTTTCATACCAAGCAATCAGGTCAGACTCTTTGACAATGCCACGAACACGTTGCCCCCAGCTAATTTGCTGAATAACAGATTGAATCACACTAGCCTCAGCATCTTTACAGACTATAACTATATGATCGCTTTCAACTTGATCAATGATTTTCTCAGCCAATTTTGGTTTTAAAGTGAGGTGTTTAACCTGAATAGCAGGGCCAAAATTAGCCCATATATCAAGCCCTCTATCTGCTGCATTTGTAACGCCAACTCGATAAATATGAGCTTGAGTAATTGATGTAGTATTTACAGCACTTACACCTAACAAAACCTGAGCCAAGTCATTAAACTCTTCCAACAATTTAATATTTTTATCTGGTATTTTAACTGATACTTCAACTTCTAAGCTACATACAATTGTTTCAAACAAACTATAAGTAATAATCTCGTAAACTTTATCAATGCTTCTTCTTAATCCTGTACTATCAGTAATTAAAGCAAGTAAATTTTCTAACCTTAATAGTTCATAATTATCAATATCTAGTTTGCGTATGACAGATGCCACCAATTCTTGACGTTCTATAAACCGGTAGTAGATATAACGTTCAATAACTCCACCTAATCTTTTGTTTTCGGTATCTAAGACTTTAAGGTGACTTGCTGGCATTGCATTTTGATCCCAAAGATTATCTTAGAATTTGGCAGTCGAAGTACAAACTTTTCCTAATAATCGCCGAGTGACAATATCCCTCCATTGCTTTGATGTGTTTCGATATGTTTCAACTTGACTGACATCAATATCTTGATTGATCCGTGAATTGTATAAAACCTCTGCAACTTGAATAGGCTTATACAAATCAGTTCGAGCAATATTAATAATATTATCTAGCTTTCCTTTAGCTTCATCTATATTAATCATCTAAGTTATTCTCGAATTAATTTGTTCTATAAAATATTATAAATCTAGAGAAAGGCTAGTTGTTTGACATCATAGTTTAAAGATGAAGATATGTTTGGATTTCTCAGAGTAAGTAAGACTGCTTTGATTACGGAAAGAGCACATGGAACAACTATAGAATTGCCCGCCAGCTTACGCATAATACTATAACCATAAATAATCTTAAATGAATCAGGAAAACCCAACAGTCTCAACATTTCCCGCTCAGTAAGTCGGCGTTCACCATTGACAAGCAAGTAGTTGTAAGACGCTCCGGCTCTCATCGCACATGAGTAAGGGTATGCGCTAAGATGTCCAGACTTATTTTCATGCCAAATAGTTGGAGGTTCTGGAAGTTTACCTTCAAATCTCTCTAAGCGACTTTGACGAATTTTAGGAGAGGCATAATAGAAATCGGACACTTTTATTTCGAGTAAATCTGCCAAGGACTGCATTGGGATCTTTCCAGTCGGCCACTCAAAGTGATAAGGCTCTCTAAAACCAACTATGAAAATTCGCTCTCTTTTGTGTGGAATACCAAAATCTAATCCATTAAGAACTTTATAATCTACAAAATATCCAATTTCATTTAATATTTCTAAAATACGCTTAAATGTTTTTCCTTGATTATGACCAACTAATTGCTTAACATTTTCTAAAACAAAAGAAGCCGGACGCTTTTCTCTTAAAACTCTAACAATCTCAAAAAATAAGGTTCCACGAGAGTCCTCAAATCCCTTCAGGTCTCCACAAATAGAAAATGGCTGACATGGAAATCCTGCAAATAATAGATCATGATCAGGTATATCTTTTGATTCTATCTTCGTAATATCGCCGTGAGGATAGTCTTGAAAATTCTCAAAATATGCTTGTTGTGCATGACTATCTATATCGCATGAAAAAACCCATTTAAGATCAATACCTAAGTCTTTAGATGCTTGATTTGCTGCAATCCGAAAGCCGCCAATTCCACAAAATAAGTCAATACATTTAAACATTTGAGAATTATATGATGAACATTTGAGGATTGTACAAACCTTACTTTATCGAAAGTATAACATTGATAAGCTCAATTAGCCATAAGACTGGGACACAAGTTAAAACAGGCACAAATCGCCGGCCGTTAAGCATGATTCTCTCGTTTTGCCACTACTAATAGATCTGCAAGGGTTTGGGCTGCATCATAAGCTTCGTAGGGCGACCAGACAACCGCTTCAGTAGCTTCTAGTTGCTTGAGCATTTCGATTTCTGTTTTCCGAGTCTCAGAACTATGCAAGTCAAAGCCTTCATCTTTGGCCACTGCCATTAACAGGAAATGAATTAGGCGCAATTTATCTTGATGGGATAGTTGATTAACAACAGGGAATAATTCGGTGAGAGGCATAATTTTTATAGAAAAGATTGATTGACTAGGGTTGCAGCTATGCTAACTCAAAATGTCTGTTAATTCTTCAGTCACAACTCAGGTCGGCGGCCCCTCAACCAAACACAGGTAAAATGAGCTTGCACATCCATTCACATTGAGGAGACAGCAGCGTGGAACGGACATTCCTGGCCATTAAACCGGATGGGGTACAACGGGGCCTGGTGGGTGAAATTATTCAACGTTTAGAACAAAAAGGATTTACTCTCGTAGGTCTGAAACTACTCCAAGTGAGCAAAGAACTGGCCTCAACTCACTACGGCGAACATCAAGCCAAGCCCTTTTTTCCAGGCCTGGTAGAGTTTATTACCTCAGGGCCGGTAGTAGCGATGGTTTGGGAAGGTAAAGGGGTCATTGCCACAGCCCGGAAAATGATTGGGGCGACCAATCCCTTAAACTCTGAACCAGGCACAATTCGGGGTGACTTTGGGATTGATGTGGGTCGCAATGTCATCCATGGTTCCGATGCTCCCGAAACAGCCGTCAAGGAAATTAGCCTTTGGTTTGGGCCGGAAGAACTGGTGGCCTGGTCGTCTAGTTTAACTCCGTGGATTTATGAATAGTTCCAGCGGATACGGGTTCTTGGGAGTCCTCTGCCAGTGGCTCGACCGTTCCTAAATTCAAAGATAAATCCGGGCCTGGGGTGATTGTTTCTGGTGGATGCCGCTGAGAAAAGCCCCAGGCAAAACATAGCCCAATCATCGAAAGCATTAACCAGTCAGGTAAAACAAATTGGGAGTCAAAGACCCGCAGTAGCAGCCGCAACCCCACCAGCGTCACCGTCAAATAGCCTGCATCTTGGAGGTGGGTAAATTCCTTCAGTAGCCGGATAAATAACTCGGCCATAAACCGCAGGACAATAATGCCAATCACGCCCCCAGTTAAGACAATCCAGCGTTCTTCCGATAAAGCAATGGCTGTGGTGACACTATCTAGTGAAAAAGCTAAATCTGTAATTGCCAGAAGGGGAATCGCTTGCCAGATGGAGTTAATGTCCAGGCCATGGTGATGATGTTGCTCATCTTCCGGTGAGGAAAAGTACTTAAAGGATAACCACAGTAGATAGGCGGCCCCAGCCAGTTCAAATTGCCAGAATTTAATCACCCAAGTCGCAGTCAAAATCAAGGTAATCCGCAGGACAAAGGCGGCCACCAGGCCAAAATTCAAAGCCCGCTGTTGATACTTCAAATCTGGGATCCCTTGGACAAGGGCCGCCAGGGCAATGGCATTATCAGCAGACAGAACCGCCTCTAAGGCAACAAGGACTAACAGTAGAGAGACAGTTTCTAAGCCAAAGTTGGGGAAAGATTCCAGCAGTTGATCTAACATTGGGACTCGGTCGAGGTCTCCGTAAGAAATAATGTCATCGAAATAATGACTAGAGCTACTTCCACCATACAGTGAATTTCCGGGAAGAGATTTGTGCCGCTGAGTGAGCAATCGGGGCTGGGCTTAATTTTGGCAATCCAGATTCCTGAAAAAGCCCAAGAAATTTACACCAATATCGCCTTGCTAATTCAGGGTTAAAGAGGAGCTTGTTAAACAGCCCCTTACTGGTCGGATGTCCCAGATTGAGAACTCACAGAGGGGTTAAGTCGGGGAATATTAATGACCTGAGATGACAGTGTGTAACAATCTGTAACTGGAGTTGCCATCGGCCTGAGGATTATGAACTAATAGGAACAGCGGATTGGCCTGGCTTCTGGTCAATGGCGTTTTCATGATCTGACATTTTGGCTGTTTTAAGGAGAAATAAAATCATGACTCTCACCGATACTCAAGTTTATATAGCCCTAGCAATTGCCTTAATTCCCGCTGTCTTGGCTTTCCGTCTTTCGACTGAACTCTACAAATAGAGAGCTAGGTGAAATCGGCCAGGCCCCCCTTGTTTGGAGATATTCCCCCGATGACTGCCACCGCGCCTCAGCCCTCTCCCCCTGTTCGCCCCAAGCGTAATCTGTCCTTGGCGGCCAAACACAGACAAATTGGGCGGGAAATTATCGTCAAAGTTTTGATTAACTTGGGGATTGTGACCGCCGGCCTGGTCGCTCTCACACAACTTCTCCCTTACTACCTAGCTCAACGGGAAAAGCTCACGAACTTAGAAGCGGCCCAAAAAGAAGCCCAGGCCCGGGTCAATCAACTCAAAGTCCACTATCAGCAGGACAATCAACCTCAGGCCATAGAACGAATTGCCCAAGAAGACGCTAATCTCATTCGTCCCAATCAACGGCGCATTGTCTGGGTTAAACCTGGAGTCGCCGCCCACTCAGACCCAGCCCCACTCAACAGTCCCGTCCCCCAACCCAGTGATTCTCCCAGTCCCCCGGCAATTCCCTAATTCTGGAAGTGGGCAGGGTAGCTTTATTCATGCTTGGATCATGATCGTTTTTTATTTGATGATTACTAAACTGTGACTTCACCCCTCCTTGACACTGCCCTCAGTTCCGACAGCTACCTTGCCCTTGGCCTGGCGACTTGCTTCATTAAACGTGATGGGAAATTAACGCCTGTGCAAGTATTAGAGCCGATTCCCTCTGCGGCCCTTGAAGCCATCATCAAAGGCATCCCCACCTCCTACAGTAAAATTCTCGGGGTCAGCCTTGGCCAGATGACAACGGATCCCCTCCAAGTTCCGCCTGACTTTGCCCCGGAGGCTCAACTCTGTGATGAATTTTCGGATCGAGTGTTGGCGGCGGCCCGAACCTATGGGGCGAAACCTGTAGCAGCTAACCATGTTCCCCTCGGGACTATTTGTACCGACCTCAATTTTTCCGTAGAACGCAAGCGAGTCTTAAACTCCGAGCGATTGGTCACGGCTGAGGATAATGTCAAGCAGCACGCCTATACTCATCAAATTCTCTAAGGATGCGTGAGTCTGGCCCAGGCCGGGGATGTTAAGAACCATTAGAACCAGGCCCGCAGTTGGTTAAAATAAATAGCGTATCAAGCGGTGTAAATAATATGAGTGTGATTAGCCAAGTTGTTTTACAAGCAGACGATGAATTACGCTACCCGACCGCCGGGGAATTAAAAACCCTGAGTGAATTCTTTCAAACTGGAGAGCAGCGAGTCCGCATCGCCTCGACCTTATCTGAAAATGAAAAACGGATTGTCGAAAAAGCAAGTAAGCAACTCTGGCAAAAGCGGCCGGACTTTATCTCCCCGGGTGGTAATGCCTATGGCCAGAAACAACGGGGCCTATGCCTGCGGGACTACGGCTGGTATATGCGCTTGATTACCTATGGAGTCTTGTCTGGGGATAAGGATCCGATTGAGAAAATTGGCCTAATTGGAGTCCGGGAAATGTATAACTCCTTAGGTGTGCCAATGCCAGGCATGGTGGAAGCAATTCGCTGCTTAAAAGAAGCCTCCCTAGACCTCCTCAGTGAAGAGGATGCTGCGGCCACCGCTCCCTACTTTGATTTTCTGATTCAAGGGATGTCCTAAGCCCAAGGGGTTTGATTGCGCTGTGGCGGTTAATTGATCGCACCCCAAAGTCCTCAAAAATTAGGTTTGATTCGTTTAGGTAGGCTCTTGCGGGTTTACCTTATTTTTTTGAGCGAACACTAACCCCTAGGGACAGTTCCCATTAGCGCAATGGCACATACCCCGCCTTGGCAATGGCTGCTTGTCCCTGATCCGTCAGTAAAAGATTGGCATAGGCTTCCCCGGCCTGCTGATCGGTTTGACCATTTTGCTTGACGATGACAAACAATCGCCGGGTAATGGGGTATTCACCACTTTGAAATGCAGCCTGGTTGAGTTGGTTGCGCTGGCCTGGGCATTGATTAGCAGGCACGAAGGGGGGTTGATAGGGGGGAATCCAGGCCCCGGATTTACTTTTCAACGGCAAGTAATTGACGGTGCATTGCCCCACAATTTCTGGTGCCGAGGCGTAGTAAATGCCCCCTGGGTTACTGGCCACCTTGCGAATTCCATCGGTGGTATCCCGGGCCATTTGGACGTTAGCCCCGAGGTTCTGCTTGCCCAAGACCTCATCAATGAAGTATTCCACCGTTCCCCCATCTTCTCGGCGGCGCGAGTAGGGTGTAATGCCTAAGTTGGGGCCGCCCACTTGACTCCAGTTGGTAATTTTGCCCGTGTAAATATCCACCAGTTGCGATACGGCCAGGCCGGGGATTTGTAAACTTGGATGCACCGCAAAGGCAATTCCATCAATAGCGACCGGAATGGCGACCAACCGAAACCCGCGACTCTGGGCCTCTTGAAGTTCCTTGTCATTGAGGGGGCGTGAGGACTGGGCAAAGGCTAACTGACCACTTAATAACATCCGAATCCCACTCCCAGATCCTGGTGTCCCAGTGGTTGGATCCGTATAACGCAAGCGAAACTCCGGCCAGGCCCCGGCAATTAAAGACTCCGTTTCCAAGCGAATGGGGGCCCAGGTGGTACTGCCGCCGTAGTTGAATAATCCCGAGGGGACAGCTTTGACTTGGCTAAAGGTTGCCACCCTGGGAGTTGAAGAACCACTGCCACCCGTAAGACTTGTATCCCCTGGAACGGGTAAGGGAATCATCTGGTCAACATTCCCGCCTTGGGAGCGAAAGAACCACCAGGCCCCGCCCCCCAATAAGCCCACCGTCACCACCAAGGAAGCCAGTAAAGGGGCAATATTATTATTCTGAGACATGGTTTACCGTTTTTCTGCTAGGGCGAGTAACTGATTGGTTGGGGCGAGCATTCATTTCTCTAGGATTATAGGAGCTAATGTTCAGATATCCCTGCGAACAAAACACCCGGCCACCGCTGGAGCGAAAAGACTAAGATAGTCCTAAGTTGGGGCCCGTTGTATCAATTGAGTCACTGGTCATTTCCCTAACCAAAGCCTAGGGGATGCAGCACCAAAACCGATGGGCAATGTGATCAACCCCTCAGCATCCTACACCCCAGGCCTGGGCGATCTGAGGCAAGAGGGCAAAAGATTTAGCTTACAACTCAGCAATAGGGAAAAACATGGCCGGGGCAATCGGACAACAGCGGAAATGGCGGATTTTAACTGGGGTGAGTTTAGGCATTTTAATGTTCACCATTGACTTAAGCGTGGTCAATATTGCTTTACCGACTTTGATGCGCGAATTTCAAACCAGCTTTACCGCTGTCCAGTGGGTTGTCCTCAGTTATCTCCTTGTCATTACCAGTTTGCAGTTAGGGGCCTCGCGCCTTGGCGATCTTTGGGGTAAGAAATATCTCTTTATCGGTGGCCTGGCAATCTTTACAATCAGTTCGGCCCTCTGTGGCATTGCCGGAACGGTTTGGGAACTCGTGGGCTTTCGAGCTTTAGAAGGCTTAGGTGCGGTTTTCATTGCTGGGTTAGCGGCGGCCATTGTCACTGAATCCTTTACACCCCAGGAGCGGGGCAAAGCCCTCGGAATTGTTTCTGGGCTGATGTCTGTCGGGGTTGCCTTGGGCCCAACCTTAGGGGGAGTCCTGATTGCTTGGGGCAGTTGGCGGGCGATCTTCTGGATTAATATCCCCATTGGCTTAATTGCGATGGCCATTATTCTCAAGTACCTCCCCCTCCAGGCCCGGCCTCGTCAAGCTGAAACCTTTGATTACCTTGGTGCTGGAGTGATTGCCCTCAGTTTAGGGTGCTTTGCCTTGGGGATGACCACCGGCCAGGCCCGCGGGTTTACCAACATTCTTGCCCTGAGTTCCTTAACTCTAGCCGCCGCAGGGATCGGTCTCTTCCTATGGATTCAGACTCGGGTCAAATATCCCACCCTCAACCTCCAGCTATTTCGTAACTGGGAACTGAGCCGGAGTGTGCTTCTCAACTGCATTGTTAACCTGGTGATTGCCGGGGGAGTCTTTGTCCTGCCGTTTTTCTTTGAAATTGTTAAACAGTTTCCAACCCAACAGGTGGGGATGCTTCTAGCTGTATGTCCCATCAGTAACGCCATCATTTCCCCGATGGCCGGGCAACTGTCGGATCGCTGGGGAACCAAACGGATTCGGATCATTGGCCTGGGCCTGGTGATCGGGGTATGTTTTCTCATCAGTCAATTTAACAGCAACTCGCCGATTAGCCAGTTTATTTTGACCTTTATCCCCTATGGGATTGGTTTAGGGTTATTTCAAGCTGCCAGTGCCACGGCAATTATGAGTAGTGTTCCTCCAACTGCGACGGGAATTGGTTCTGGCTTGATTGCCTTAGTGGGAACTTTAGGACAACTGATCGGTGTGCCCCTGATGGGGAGTTTATTTATTCTTTGGGGCGGCTTACCCCCCGGTTCAGCCATTAAATCAGCCCCACCCTTAGCCCTTACCCATGGCCTGGCAGGTTGCTTTCTTGTGGCTGCGGGGCTAACTATCTTTGGCCTGGGCATCTTGTTAATCCAATCCCGACAACCCCCTAAGGTGGAAAAGCTGCAACAACCAAGCCCATTTTGACAACTCACCCTTGGGTTACCCAGACTACTCTATGGCACTACTCATTTAGGGCTCTTATTGGGACAAGTCAGAAAATGCTCTATGGGCAGTCCTGTTAAGATTTCTACGCTCTCAGAACAGTCTGCGTAACGCTATACCCCGGAATCGCCTGGCCAGTCAGACGCGTTTTCCCCTGCCCTTAGCTATCTCCAACCGATAAACCCAAGCGGTCAAAATCTTGGGACTAGCCCTTTTAGGTTGTGGCACTTTTGAAGAGATGAAAACTTGAGGGCGGTGGTGAGGGTTTAGGACTGGGCGGGGCTGATTGACTTAAAGCCCAAATTAACAAACTCCCCAAAGCAACTCCGGCTGCAATCCCTCCAACTCCCACTAGCCAGTATTTGGACAGCGATGGAGAACTCACATCTGGGCTAGGCTCTACTGGGATGGCTACTGGGGGCGGCGGTAGAGAGGTATCTTTACGGACAACCGTTGGATCAACTTCAAAGGGTTCACCGACTAAAGTTTCGGTTCCGGTCAGGGGAATAGACTTAATGCTTTGAAAGCGAATCTGCTCCAGATATCTAATAAACTCTGCCTTAGCCATGGTCAACACTTCATAGGCAATCCTGACATCACTGCCCAGGAGAATCTGATCCCCATGCAACAAATTGTGGGTCTTAGAGCGGGTTCCATTGACAAAGACACCATTGGCACTGAGGCGGCCACGGGCATTTCCATCCACCAGACGATAGTGATATCCCTCACCACCCTGTTTAGGCAGTCGTAAAAGGAGGGCGTGTTGTCGGGAGATATCGGGAGCCTCAACCACAATTGCATTGGATTTATCTCTACCAATAGAGTAGGTTGCGGCCTGGAGATGGATGGTGCGTTTCCCCTTTAAGTCTTGAATGATTAGTACATGATGTTCCGTTGCCGGCTGACTCATAATCTTCTCAATGGCCCTAGATGCCTGAAACGCTCCCAATTAGCTCCCAGTTTCGTTCTTCAGTAAGGGCTTGCCGGACTTGACGATAAATTTGGGAACAGTGATTATTACGGCTTAGGGGTAGCTCTTCATTCTTAAACACAACGTTGACACGGGTGATTTCTGGCTCAACCGGAACATCATTAATCAAGATTTCCACAGTCACCAATTGGGCAAGGGCCGAGCGGCCTGGAACTTCGCGAGCGACCAGATAATCCTTATCTTGATGCAATACTTCTAAATCACAGGCCCGTAAGGCATCGGCTAATTCGTCCTGAACCTGCTCTCTAGGAAGGGCGACTGTTAAGTTGTGGGTATAACGAGCCATAAAGTAAAGGAACTCAGAATAACAGCGACCGCATAATTGAGACCAGCTTGCAGCTAACTTAAATAATAACCAAGGTTCCCTGAATTGGGTACTGAATCCAATGTCTAATGGGTAAGTTGATCAAGTTACTATTCAACCTTTGCCCATTCTCTGGGGATTGTCTAGGGGGGATTGTGTCCTGGGTTACGAGTTTTGGAAAAATTTCGGATTTTCGGCAGCATCCAGGATAATTCAGTGAGTTGAACTGGTGTTTCAGGCAGGCAGGTTCACGATGGGTAAGCAAATTCCTGGTCGTTTTATTGTTTGGGAAGGGGGTGAAGGGGCGGGCAAAACGACTCAAATTGGCCTCACCCAGGCCTGGTTGCAGGAATCCGGCTGGTTAGAGGCCTTGCAAACCCTTGTCCCACAGTTAAAGCCAGTGATGCTGGTGACTCGCGAACCAGGGGGGACGGCCCTAGGTCAACACCTGCGCCAACTGTTGCTCCATAGTCCGACAGATATTGCCCCGGCCTGTGAACTGTTGCTCTATGCGGCGGATCGGGCCCAACATCTAGCTGAAAAAATCCTGCCCCACCTTGATGCCGGGGGATTAGTCCTCTGTGATCGCTTTACGGATTCGACTGTGGCTTACCAAGGCTATGGGCGGGGCCTGGATTTAGGGATCATTCACCAACTCAACCAAATCGCGACGGCCGGCCGGCAACCGGATTTAACCCTCTGGCTGGATGTGACTCCCATGCAGGGCCTGGGACGGGCAGAAAAACGCTCCGGCAGTCAAGATCGCATGGAACAGGCCACCTTAGCGTTTCATCAACGAGTCCAGCAGGGATTTGCACAACTGAGTGGCCAGGCCCCGGCACGGATCAAGCGGATTGATGCCAACTGCTCCCAGGCCGAGGTGACGATCCAAATTCAATCCTGCTTACGAGAGGTACTGCGCCAATGGTATCCCCAGATTTCAGCCCCATAATTGGTCAACTCCAAGCCCGAGAACTCTTAGAGCAGGCCTTGGTGCGTCAACGAATTGCCACCGCCTATTTATTCGCAGGGCCACCCGGAGTCGGACGGGCATTGATGGCGCGGCAACTGATCCGGTCTTTGTTGGGGGGAATCCATCAATCCTTAGCAAATCATCCCGATGTTCTTTGGCTCCAACCAACTTACTTACAAAACAATAAGCTTGTCACCGCTGCTGAACTCATCGCCCAAGGCCAGAGCCTACCGAAAACACGCCCCCAAATCCGTCTCGAGCAAATTCGACACCTGAGTCGGTTCTTGAGTCGTCCACCATTAGAAGCCCCCCGCTCTGTCGTGGTCATTGAGCAAGCAGAAACAATGGCCGAAGGGGCCGCCAACGGACTCTTAAAAACCTTAGAGGAACCTGGTCTGGCCACCTTAATTTTAATTGCCCCTAGTGAAACCGCCCTTCTCCCGACCTTAGTTTCCCGCTGCCAACGGATTCCCTTCTATCGCCTCACGGCCAGTCAAATGAGCCAAGTTCTCCACCAGGCCGGGGCCAGCGAAGTTTTAGGGTTTCCCCTCTTAATGGAATTAGCGGCTGGCAGTCCGGGAGCAGCGATTACCCATTGGCAACAGTGGCAAACTATTCCTAGGGAACTCCGCCAGGCCTGTTTAGGCTTAACACCCCCTATTTCTCTCCGGCAAGGATTAGAGTTAGCCCGTGAGATTAGCCAAGGCCTGGACGTGGAATCACAAATTTGGCTCTTGGATTTAATGCAACAAACTCTTTGGCAAAACCACCGAAATATCGCTGATGTGGAACGATTAGAAGCCGCCCGCCAACAACTAAAACAATATGTTCAACCCCGCTTAGTTTGGGAGGTAGCCATGATTGGATTTACCTAAACCCAACGTCATCCTGATTCCCTGAAACAGGTGTTATTTCCCGATACGGTTTAACGGTTTATTAGTGCAACCAATCAAGATGAAGAAAGCTCAGGAATTGATTGGTTCAAAACGGCTTTGGACAGTCGAGCAGTTTATTCTGGGAGACTTTACGCTATAGCGTTACGCAGGCTGTTCTGAGAGAGTAGAAATGTCAAAAAGACTGACCATCAAGCACTTTCTGACTGATCCCCGTCTCACCCTAAATGAGTAACGCTATAGTTGATTTGGATCAATTATATTTATTAACTGGATTGAGATTTAATGATTTAATCAAGTCCAGGGAAAAATTTTAAAAAAATCGTTCAATCTGCCTACATCTCAAAATGGATAATGCTATAGTCAACAGCGAAAATTAGCGGGCGATTGGAGGCTGGTGAAACTGGAATTCCAGATAGTTAAT
Source organism: Pseudocalidococcus azoricus BACA0444 (assembly GCF_031729055.1). Classification (NCBI taxonomy): domain Bacteria; kingdom Bacillati; phylum Cyanobacteriota; class Cyanophyceae; order Acaryochloridales; family Thermosynechococcaceae; genus Pseudocalidococcus; species Pseudocalidococcus azoricus. The sequence continues at coordinate 45,896 of NZ_JAVMIP010000014.1, forward strand.
CGCTTCAGAACTGGTGGGGGCTAAACCATGTAAAATACCAGCAGAGTAATAAATAATGCTCGGTGCAGTTGCCACAAAGCCCAAAATATCCATCTGTCCAGTTAGGAGAATAGCCATAACATCATAGTCATGGAAATGGATTGGAAAGCCAGTATAGGGATGATGATAAGCTTGATAGAGAGTCAGGCTCCCACCATTGGCCAGGGGTTGATTTTTCCAAATTTGCTTTTGTTGATGAGGTTTTTGACTATCCCAAGCCGGTAACTCGATTGGATCAAACAAGCGAAACTGGGCAGTAAAATCTTTTTGGAGTCTTGATTTTAATTCTTTAGTCCACTTAAAAATCAAAAAACTAGCTGGCTCATTGCCGACAGACTCAATGGTATGTAAGTCCCCCGGTGGATGAAAGAAGCAACTACCCGGCCCAATCCGAATCCGATGATCAGGCGAAATAATCTCTAACTCACCCTTGAGGAGAACAATCATTTCTTCTTCAGGATGTTGATGAATCCCATGGGGGCGATGCCCAGGCCACAAAGCTGAATAATATGCAGAAATTTTGCCCATCGGCCCTTTGTAGTCTTTGATTAAAGACATGACTACCCAATTTGCCAGTGGATGAATGGGAGGATTTTGGGGTAGAGACCGAATCCAGAATGTTGATTTCATCGAGATCTAGAAGCCCCCAGTTGTTTGTGAGTTTTCACGCCCCCGATGAAATTCAAATTCAATAATGGTGATTGGAGCTGGGCTGACAGGTGCAAGAGCATGTAGGGTACGAGCAGGGTAATAAATGACAGCAGGTGCATTAGTGTTATGTCCGAGGGCTTTCATTTCACCATGGAGTAGAACTAGCATCAAGTCATGATCATGGCTGTGGGGGGGATACCCTTGATTGGGTGCTAGATGAATTAAACCAACTTTGAGCGTCCCACCATTAGTCAGGGGTTGGTTTTCACAAAGCACCTGGAGTTGAAACCCTTTCTGCTGATCCCAAGGGGGTAAATCCTGGGCATTAAACAGGAAAAATTCAGCAGTTTCAGATGTTTGCGGTTTAAGTTCGGACTTCCACTTGAATACCAGAAAGCAGGCCACTTCTGACCCAACCGCCTCAATTGTGTGGGGATCATGGGGTGGATGATGAAAAAAACTCCCCGGCCCAATCGGAACTCGATGATCAGGAGCAAGAATATCTAATTCCCCAGCCAGCAAGACAATAATTTCTTCATCATCATGGGTATGAATCTCATGGGGAATATGCCCAGGAGCTAGAACAGAGTAGTAAGTTGATAGTGTCCCCATCAGGCCTGGGTAGTCTTGATATAAAGGCTTAATGCCCCAACTCGACTCTAGATGGCTGAGGGGAACTGGCGGAACAGACCTGACCCAATAGCTTAATTTATTGCTGTTCATTTACATTCCAAATGGCTAAGGGAATTTTATGAGATGAGGCGTTGACATTGATTAATTGTTGCTTCAACCGGATTCGGGCGGGTAGCCTGGGTTTTAGCAAATTTAGTGAGGTTTTTCGGTAAATTTGACCCTAACCATTGCTCAAGCTGCCCATCTGATAGACCTTGGGTGCTAAACCAGTTGGCAGTTTGGGCCAATTGACGTTTTTGCAGACGAGTCCCTAAAATCGCTTTTTCTAGATCCGATGGGCAAATCAAGAGTTTCATGCCATGCCGGAGAAAAAAGGAAACTGATAAAGTACCACCGTGAGTAACCACAGCCCAGAAATTTTCTGTAATGCTTTTCAAGTTTATCAGTGATGGTAAATATTGAATGTATGGCGACGAGAAAGAGGTTTGTAGGCTTTCAGGAACATGTCCAGAAATATAAGCTAAAGTCGGAATTGCCTGAGTCCTCAGAAATTGCAGTAATGGCCCGAGGAAACGATTAGTTGCTGACATATAAATAAAAATTTTAGACTCCATCGCTGCCAAGCTTGGCTCAGACATGACCGGAAATACAGCGTCAATACTCCCCCAGTAGGTTTCTCCCGGACGAATTGGATAGTGATCTAATTCCGGTTCGATGCACAAAAAACGCTCTACCCCGTCAAACAATGCCGCAACTCTGGCTAAGGGAGGGATCCCCATTTCCATCAAAACAGGGTTAACAGTCCCTAAGAACATCTGGTCGGCCTGTTGTAGCTGTTCAATGGGCAACGAAAACCAGGGATAGAGGCTTGGCATTGGCTCCGAGAGGGGGGGGAGCGTAAACCCATGTCCAATAGCCACGCGGGGATAATCGGCATCACGACTGGCAAGTAGCGCAGATGGGGCATGATCGCAAATCAAAAGATCAGGATCTAGTTCGTTCAGAATGTCCTGCCAGGCCCTAAGTCTTGCGCTGACTGTTTCCCCATGCCAAAAACCATTCCGTAGCAGGTTGGCCGTGTAGTTGAGGGAAATGGGAAAGGATTGGGCTGGGGCCGGGCAGAGAGGGCCTGGGATGACCTCAATACCCAAAGGAATTAACAAAGGCTTGGCCTGGTCAGGATTGGGAACAATGGCTTTAACCTGATACCCCCGCCGACGTAACTCAGTTCCCAGAGCAGAGATAGGTGCAAGATGGCCAAAGCCAGCCCCTAATTCCCAGGCAAAAACAACAGAAGTCAAGGGTTGGAAGACTTTTCAGAGTTTTTCAAGAGTAGCCTGTACCATCGAATGTTCCTGGAAACGGGCCACTCTGCGTAAATTGATTAACAGGAGATTCCGATACTTCTGGAGTAACCCAGGCTTTTTTGATGGACTTGGTACTCTCTGATTGGCTCTTGATTGCATTGTCTGGATGTATACCCATTGGTCTAACCTCCTCGGTTATGTTGGAAAAATTTTAGCAAATTTGTGGTTGGATTAAGCCCAATTCGAGGCAACGTTCCAAAAAAGTCTTGACTTCTTGTTGACATACCTCTGGCTCGACCTCGTAAGCATCTTGTACCTGTTGATAAATCTCGGCGAGGGTTAAGGGTTTAGTCTCCTCAAACAGGCCAAAAATGTAACTGCCACTACTGTTTAGATTGAGAAAAAACCCCGTTTGAATATTTAGGGCAATAATTTCACCGTCAACATCGCCAAAGGTAATATCTGGGTTGAGCTGAAGCTGGGTATCAGGATTGAGGGTAACAGCGGTCATAACGATTGTGGAATTTGTCCATGGCCCACAGCATAGCCGATTTTTCAGATATTTTTGAGATAAAAATCTGTTTTTAGGCTTAGGCTTTGTGGAGAAGGTTAGCAAGATGATCCACCCAGGCCGGGAGTGTTAGGGTTTTGGGATAGCCAATAATTGAGATGGGAATTGAGTTCGCAATATTAATCCATTGAGGAAAGAAATGTTCAATCTGCCCCAGGCCCCGCACTAGTTCTGTCATATAAGTAAATTGGCGCAGGGTTTCTAGTTTTGCCTTGCCCAGAATTGGCGTAGTCAATTGCTCACAAGCCCGATCTAACAGCCAAATTTGCCGGAGCGGTCGCAGTTGATCACAAAAACCTGTTGGGGGCAACTGATAGATGTATTTCAGTTGGTTTGGGACAGGATAACTTAGATCCGGGGGAGACCAATGCAACAGCTTGAGGGTTGGTTCAGTCAGGCGTAAAAATCCCAGGCCAGGTGCGACTAAAAACTGATTTGATTTTGGCGTAAGAGCGGCAATATTGTCATCCAAAATTCGGAATCCCTGGGCCAACATCAAGGCCGTCAGAGTTGATTTACCCGCCCCAGAATGACCACAAACCACCACTACCCCCGTAGGCGTTTCAATGCTACAACCATGCAGGGCTAATATTCCACGTTGGATTAATACTCCCCCGGTCACGCCTCCAAACAACAAATTACAGAGCTTGAGGGGGTCTATAGTCGGCTTAGGAGCAATCGAAACCCGTGACCCATTCGCAACGAAAAAATCGGCAATAGTTCTGGTTTGACAGAGTAACTGGCCTGGTGCAGCCGTATAGATCTGTGACTGGTAAACCGGATGCGGCAAAGCAGGGGGGACAGGCTCCACAACCACTTCCACATCATAGGCTTGGCCGTTCTCTCGAATTGCGCGCATTGGAAAACCAGCCATTTGAGACCGAAACCTTAAGCCAAAGGCCGGGTGGACGATATACTTTTCTGCTTCTAGCATTGGTCATCAAATATCCCGGTTAGAACCGCATTAAAAATAAGCCAACTCCAATCCCCCGTAAGAGGGAACTCACTCGAACTGTTTTGGCCGGGGTGATTCCTGTGGCTAATTCTGCTAGGGTCAAGCGCATTTTAGGAATATCTAACCAGGCCTGGGCCAGTGAATGTGCTTCTAGTTTGTCGAGAGTAGTCGAGATGGCATCCCGCTGGGCCCAAACTCGATAACCAATATCGGCCGCTTGCAGTCCTTTCCGTTTGCTATGGAGAACCATTTTTGGTAAAGACCCGGCCATCCCCTGGCGAATTAACCCTCGTTGTAATCCCTTAGCCCAAAAGATGCGATCTGGAACTCGCCAACAAAATTCAATGATGCGCCGATCACGGGTCGGATCTCGGACATCCATGTGATGGGCTGCCCCCAATTCCATCCAGATTTCCCCAATCCCCCCCAGGCCCCCGAGCCGAAATTGTTTAATCCGTTCTCTTGAAATTGCCTGAGATGCCCCCAATATCCGGTGATACCCCATGGCCTCCATCCGTGCCCAAAGATTAACCTCAGCCACTAATTCTGGACCGATGAGGGCATCATTTCCCCAGGGAGCTTGATTAAGGGTTTTCAAATGAGCCAGGATCTCTAGAAAAGGTTGGACGAGCGGGCGGAGAATTTGTCCCTTCAGGGTTTGCCAAGTGCCAACACGGCTCTGACAAAATTCAGTTAAAAACCGCTGCCATTCCCGGTGAAGGAGATAGGGCCAGAGAGTCCCAGACCCATTAAAGGAAACCGTGGCATTCCCACCTTGCCCAGTCAGCATCACTTTTATTCCTTGGGCCTGAGCTATTGTTAAGATGTCGAGGATCCAGTAGTAATTCACCGCCGCATGGCCCGGCCGATCATGAATTTCCAACAGCTTCTCAAGGGAATAGATAATGCTACTCTCGGTTGAAAATACAGGAATAAAATTAATATCACCAATATATGCCGCACAGGCCTGGGCCAACCCTGTTTCATCTCCCAATCGCCGTCTCGAGGCTCCATCCGGTTGAAACTGTGGTACAGAAGTATAGGCCTGCAGGGTTTCATTTTGTTTTTTCAAGATCGGCGCCGCCAGCGAGGCAATGGAACCAGAATCTAAGCCAGAACTGAACATCAGTCCCACAGGCCCATGACTGCTGGAAAGCCGGTCAGATACAGCCGTACGATAAAGTTCCCGAAAGGCCTGGTAATAATCCTCATCATCGGCCCAGTCCAACTCTGATAAATTCTCAGGCCGCCACCAAGTGTAGAGTTCTACTTTTGCGTCATGGCAACGAATCGCATTTCCCACCGGCAGTCGCCTAATTTCCGCATAGGCCGTTGCCCCCTCTTGGCTCGGATCCATAACTAATGCTAGTTGGCGGGCAATCTGATAGGCATTTGGTTGTTTTGGGACAAAGGGGTGAGCTAATAATGTCTTCAAACTATTGGAAAAAATTAGCCACTGAGAATTATGCCAATAGTAAAGGCCCCGATTTCCGCCTGCATCCCGCCCTAACCAAAGAGATTGTCGGTGTCGATCCCAAATTCCGCAAGCCCAGTCTCCATAAAGATAATCCACACAGTTTTGACCCCAATTCTGCCAGGCCTGGAGAAAAAGCTGACTATCTGATAGTTGTGAAAGCTGATCATAATTAACACCCAAGTCCTGCCCCAGCCGATAGCGATCATCCAGCCGTATTTGACCAACCAAGACAAAATCTTCCGTCACGAGAGGCTGTAACTCAAAGGCATCATGGGGATTAATTCTTAGTAATCGGCTGTAGAACAAAATTGGCCCTTCTTGCCAAATTTCATGGCCAGTTCGGCTCCAATCTGAGGTCGCCCCTACCCTACTCAAATGATGATCTGGGTTTAGCTCATGCCTAAGAGAATATAGTCCATAAAATTTAGTCATCCTTCACTCCAGTTCATCCCCCCAGTCAAGTGCCACTATAGCGTTACTCATTTAGAGTGAGACGGGGATCAGTCAGAAAGTGCTTGATGGTCAGTCTTTTTGACATTTCTACTCTCTCAGAACAGCCTGCGTAACCCTATACTAGGGGATTTATTACGATCTCAGTCTGAATCATAGACTCAATAAACATACCCTTGCACAGAGCACCTATTCATCTCTATGTAAGTCATGCCGTTTATTAAATCAATAGACTGTTGTAGAGGATTGAATGTTGTTTAGATAGAAGCTATCAGTGTTCAGGTGTCCTTAGGCTCTATTACAGCTTAGAAAACGTTCCCTAATCAGCATCAGTAACCAGTAATTTCGTCACATAACTCTCCAGACCAAATTAAAAATCTCTAGAAGAGTGCAAAATATCCTAACAGGCCTGAATTGCTCTACTTAACTAGGTTCTGTAAATTACGACCAAACCCATCCCAAGATTTCGAGAATGCCCTATTCTTGGGTTAATAACGTCACCGCATAAACTGCAATTCCTTCTTCCCGGCCCTCAGGCCCCAATTTCTCATTGGTGGTGGCTTTGATCGCAACTTGATCCGGATCCAGATCCAGGGCCTGGGAGAGTTGGACTTGCATTTTACTGAGATGGGGTTTCAGTTTGGGCCGCTCAGCCACAATCACCGAATCAATATTATTAATTTGCCAACCCCGTTCCTTCACCAGGCCCGCCACCTGTTTCAAGAGCAGCATACTATCGGCTCCAGCCCATTGGGGATCATCCGGCGGAAAATAATGCCCAATATCTCCCAAGCTCAAGGCCCCTAAAAGAGCATCCATAATGGCATGGGTCAGTACATCCGCATCACTATGGCCCAGCAACCCTAATTCATGCTCCAGACAAACACCTCCCAAAATCAGCGGGCGGCCAGGAACTAAGCGGTGAATGTCATATCCGTTCCCAATTCGAAACTTCATACCCATAAGAATTAGGATTGACTCTCAGGCATAAAGTTAAGGGCAGCTGAGTTCATACAATAGCGTTCACCAGTTGGGGGCGGGCCATCGGGAAAGACATGGCCGAGGTGGGCATCACAGACCGCGCACAAAACCTCAGTTCGGCTCATGAACAGGCTGCGATCCACTTCCCGACGAACATTTTTGGGGTCAATGGGTTCCCAAAAGCTGGGCCAGCCTGTGCCGGAATCATATTTAGTTTGGGACTTAAAGAGGGGTGTACCACAACAAACACAGGTATAGGTTCCAGGTTCTTTATTATTCCAGTAGCACCCCGTAAAGGCCCGCTCGGTACCTTTTTTGCGAGTCACCTGAAACTGCTCTGGGGTCAGTTGGGCTTGCCACTCCGTATCTGGTTTTTCGACTTTGGTTTGGATATTTTCAGTCATAATATCGCCCCTTCAGAGCAATCAGTGATCCCATACTGACGCAAAAACCGGTCTTCCAGCAAGTATTTTTAGGACTGAGCCAACGCCAGCAACCTGGGAATTTAGCGGTTATTTTTTTGGGGTTTACTGCGATGAAACTGACCCGAACGGGTCTGGGGATTTTGGAGTTCTGGAGCGTTAGGAAAGAGTTTAGCGGCTAATATTGAGTAACTGCCTTGGAGTGGGCAGCGATATTGCAGAGAACAGGTTGGGCAATATTGACCTTGACTGTAGCGTTCGAGGTTATCCCGATTAAAGAAATAGGGTTTATGACTAAAGGTACTGGCTACCCACTGCCACGAGAGATTATTACTAGCCGGATCCCCGTCTAAAAGGTGTTGCAGAAACCAGGCCGCCCCGGCTTGCCAACGGACTTTCCGCCAATGCACCACATAGGCCGCCAACCACATCCGGGCGTGATTATGGAGATAGCCAGTATTTTGGAGTTCGTGGCTAAAGCCATCCATACAGGCCAGGCCAGTGCGACCGGCATCAATATCTGGTGGTAGCTCCGGTTGATAGTCCCTCGGTTGCCAACCTGTCTTATAGGGTTCTAAGTCTTGCCAAATGTGATCCCCCAATCTTTCATAGAGTCGCTGCCAATAGTCTCGCCAGGCCAGTTCCGTAATTAGTTTTTCCCCTTCAGTCCAGGTTTGAATTTGGGCTAAAACAGCGGTCTTTACCTCAGCTAGACTCAACACCCCATGACGCAAGTAGGGAGATAGGTGAGTGACGGCTCCAGCCAAATAGTTCCGGGTTTGACCATAGGGGCCAGGTTGGATTCTAGCGAGGGTCAATTCAGCCGCAGTCCGCCCGCCAACCACAGGACTCACCTGATCCCCTGCGGCGGCAATCTCTGGAAATTCCTGCTTTAGGTAGTGAATTAAATCGGCTCGATCCCTAAACATTCGCCGCAACGCAGAAGACATGACACTTAAAATCTGGAGTGAATTTAGCATTTGTATCATAATGTAAAGGAGTCTCAGAATTCAGTGTTACTATATCTACAGATTTTAATAACCCTATGCTTCACTCCAACCTACCAGAACCCCAATTGTTGAAAGCTCTCTTGGAACCCTTGTTCGATGATTTTCACTATTGGTTTGGGCGGGCTGAATCCCTATTACGGCAAGAGGTGCTGTCCTTTCTGGAACCCGAAGTCCAGGCCCAGCTTTTAGCCCGCGTCATTCAGTCCCAACAAGAGGTCAATGCGGCCCAGAGCTTATTTGCGGCAACGGAGGGGACAGCCGGGGTGGATACCGAGGTTTTAATGAAGTGGCATCAACTGGTCAATGAGTGTTGGCGAGTTAGCTACCAATATCGCTTATTACGCCCGTAGAATTTCAAGGCAGTCGGTCTCTTTAGCTATGATTTAGGCAGGGGCTTCTAGACACTGAGATACCAATACCTGAGACACATTACCAAGAGATAATTACACTGGGGTTTGCTGATTATGGAAGGGTCGTTCATCTTGCAGTTAATTTATATCGTTGCCTTTACCATTTTGGCTTTATTAGCAATGGGCAACCTCATTCGCAACCTCATTACTCTGGGGATTGAGTCACAGCGTACCTACCCCTATGCCCGCCCAAATCACCCCAGAGTCAGTCACCCTGAACTCCTGGATAGTCGTGGACAAGTGATTGATGAACCTTTGCTGGTGATGCGTTCCCTCACCCTAGAGGATGCTCGCAATCAACTCGATGCTCTTTATAAGGACTCTCCCAGTTCTGGAGATGAAACTGAAGTTTGAGCCGCGCAAATGGTTAGAGCAAGGAACCCAGGCCTGGCAGTCTTGGTTTCAGGTGGATCCAGAAAAACTCAAGGAGATTCTGGCCCAGATTCGCAGTCAGTTGCCGACCACCGAAGTTGTTTTAATGGGCAAGCCCCAGGCCGGGAAAAGTTCGATCACTCGGGCCTTAACGGGAGCAGATTTGAGTATTGTTGGCTCAGGTTTTCGGCCCCATACTCGCCATACGCAGCAATATGCCTTTCCCACGGATGATCTGCCCCTGTTGATTTTTACGGACACGGTGGGCCTGGGGGAAACCAGCCAGGATACGGATGCCATTTACCAAGAGTTAGAAGCCCAACTGGCCCAAGGTAAAAATGCCCAAGTTTTGGTCTTAACGGTCAAAATTAGCGACTTTGCCACGGACTCACTCCACCGCATTGCCCAACAACTCCGGCAGAAGTTTCCCCATATTCCCTGTTTATTGGTAATTACCTGCTTGCATGAGGTTTATCCCGCCAGCCAGGCCAACCATCCCCCCTATCCTCCTAATATTCCCCTGCTCCAGGAAGCCGCCCAGGCCCTCCAGGCTCAATTTGCCGACATTACGGCTAACACGGTCTTGGTGGACTTTACCCTAGCAGAAGATGGATTTGAGCCAGTGTTTTATGGCCTGGGGGAACTCGGTACCGCCCTAGAGCAACTCTTACCGGAAGCCGAAGCTGGAATTATTCACCAACTGTTAGATGAAAAAGAAATTTCGACCCAGTTGGGAACTGTGTATCGTAATGTGGGGCGGCGATCAATTTTGCCCTTTGCCATCATGGCCGCAACCTTAGCGATTGTCCCCTTACCCTTTGCCACCATGCCTGTTTTAATTGCCATTCAGACCACGATGGTCATCTTAATTGGCCGGCTCTACGGACAAACCCTGTCTCCAGCCCAGGCCGGGGGAATTTTAACAACCATTGGGGGTGGCTTCCTAGCTCGATTGGTGGGGCAGCAACTAATTAAATTTATTCCGGTCTTAGGGAACGTCATGTCCGCCTCTTGGTCGTTTGCCTATACCTGGGCACTGGGGGAAGGGGCCTGTGTTTATTTTGGGGATTTAATCGGGGGCAAGAAACCCAACCCCGACCGGATTCGCCAAGTCATACAAGACTCCTTTCAAGAAAACTCTCGTAAATTTCAACAACAACTTATGGCTCAAGGAAAAATAAGTTGAGTGCAACCGCTAATTTATAAAACATTTATAAAACAGTCTATGTTAGCCATACTACTGATTTGGAATCATAGTCATTTCGCTTAAGAATAAAACACAGAAATACTTGAAACCATCACCAGTGTTACTCTTGAGTGTCTCAGTTTTGGCAGAAATGACTATAATTTGATTTCTATTGTGACGGTAAATCTGAAAACCACTATCCAAAGTCAATAAAGTGCTATCAAAATACAGCTCAGTGATCCCCACTAGGCAAACATCAGCAAGAGACATGGGGAGAAGGGATATTTTTCTTGAGAAGTTGGATAAAATCTGCCAGGCAGACTGGGGATTCTGGAGGGAGAGTTTGAATATCTTTTTAGATTTGAGCGAGGGTTGTCATGATAAATAGTTGATGACTGCAAATCTTAGTTTAGCCCAGGCCTTGGGAACTAAGAGTTGAGTGTCATCCTAGTGTTTTGTAATAAACCCGATCACAGCGTTGAGTTTCGATTCCACTGGTGGGCTGATAGCCATTTTTCTCATAGAGTTTCACGGCCTGGTTCATAATGGTCGCTGTTTCAATCCAAATTAAGTCAAATCCCCGTTGGTGAATCTGCTGTTCCAATTGGCTGAGGAGAAACTGTCCTAAGCCTTGGCCGCGAGCCTGGGGATGGAGATACATTTTGCGAATTTCTACGGCATTCTCCCCCCGTGCAATTGGATAATAGGCGGCCGTTCCGACAATTTGCCCGGCTTGTTCTATGACCCAAAACTCACCCCCCTGATCTTGATAAAACGCTTCAACTGCCACCACATCTGCATCGGCCCCTTGGGGTTCCCAGGCCAGGCCAAACTCTCCCAGCACCGTGGCAATGAGGGCTGCAACTGCTTCCCGATCTTGGGGTTGCCAGGGGCGAATGTCAAAGTCACGATAAACCAGCATCAAGCACGCCTACAGAGGGATGAACCCCAAAATTATCCCAATCTTAGACTGGCCTGGGCCTATTTGCTCTTAACCTTTCCTTAATCCAAATCACCCTCAACAAACGAAGACGGGTCAAGCATACAATAAATTTTGAAATGGGTAAATCTATTGCTAAAATAGCTAAGGCGAAATTATTCAGCCGCCTAAGCTTTTTACTGCCTTTAGCTGAAATGTGGGCCATCAATCAGGGTGGTCAATTTTTAGCCTGAAAATATTAAGTTTTCCGATGGAGTTTGCTACTTCTATGTCATATCACAAACTTTGGTTTCGTCAAACAGCCAAAAATCTTAAGCTCTTACATCCTTATCCAGAATTCTCAAAAATACAAGGCCTGGTTAAAAGTGCCATGCCACAACTGATCACAGACTTAAAAGCAGAAGGGGAAGACCTCAATGATCCCCAAGTCTGGTGGCAAGCATTGTATATGGACGCGCTCTTACTGGTAGAAAATTCCGCTGGGGAGAGCTTCAAAATTGCTGTGGGCCTGCAAGACAAGTGGAAGCCTGCCCTCAATGCCCATCGAACAATTTCATCCCCCACCTTTCAAAAATGTCGCGAAAGACTAGATATTGATCAGCATTGGTTATTTTATGTCACAAGTAAATATCCCTACGGTGAAGAGGTTTGGATTGACCTAATTTATGCCCAGGTGGATCGGGATCCGCCCCCAAGTACCTGTGTCTTATTGGATGTTGATGCTTAAGGGTTATCAGGGTTTAAGAGTTGACGCAGGCCAAAAACTAAGAGGATCAACATCGTTGGGAGGAGAAGCAAACTGATAATCATGGTCGGTGTTTCTGGGAGTGGGTATTGACGGCCCAAGGTTTTAATCGCCACTGCCAAAGAGAGCGAGACGATCATCAGTTTGCCCATCCAGGCCAAGTCAGATAGCATAGATTTCCTCGCGCTGCCTATGGAACATGAATAATCCGGTAAGTATTGCGCCCTTCTGCTTTGGCCTGATAGAGGGCCTGATCCGCGGCTTCGAGGAGATGGACTGGAGAGCCTTCTGGGGTTGGACGGCCAGTGCTGATGCCAAAACTCACCGTCACCACGGGGCTAACTCGGGAGGCCCCATGGGGAATTTCCAGGGCTTTCAAGCTGGCTTGGATGTTCTCAACCACGCGACTGGCCCCGGCTCCATCAGTGTGGGGCAAAATGATCGCAAATTCTTCACCCCCATAGCGAGCCACTAAATCTACAGCCCGTCTAGCTTTAGTCCCGAGGGCCTGGGCTACCAAGTATAAACACTCATCTCCAGCTTGATGTCCATAGAAATCGTTATAGGCCTTAAAGTCGTCCACATCACAAAACACCAAACTCAAAGGGGCTTGTTCTCGCAACAAACGATTCCATTCCCGAGCTAAACATTCATCAAAGTGACGGCGATTGGCAATTTGGGTTAAGTCATCCGTAATCGCGAGGCGACTCAATTCTTGGTTGGCAGCTTGCAGGGATTGGTAAAGCTCAGCTTGACGAATGGCCACTGCTAATTGATCGGCAATCACTTCTAATAAACTAACCTCGCTGGGATGCCAGGCCTGGTCGGGGTGACGTTGTTGCAAGGTTAAGCTGCCCCAAGTGTGGGCTTCAACCTGGAGTGGGACCATTAACCAATTCCCCGGAAAGGAGGTGGCTAACTCCCGATTAAACTCCCCTAGGTTAGGTTTTGTTTCAGCCTGGTGAATTTGTACCGTTTGCCCCTGTTTGAGGGAGGTAGCAATCGGGTTTTGGGCATCAGGAATAATGAGTCCTTGACTTGGGGGGAGGGAAGACTCTCTCAGGTACTCAATAATATGATCCCATTGCCCCAATTCTGGCTGATACTGAACAATCGCCACCCGATCAACATTTAATAAGTGCCCAATTTCATCCACCGTGGTTTGAAATATTTCTGCCAGATTGAGGGAGTTGCGAATGGCTTTAATCAATCGGTTCAGGGTTTGTTCTCGCTGGGATTGATACCGGAGCGCATCTTCCACTTGCTTCCGTTGGGTAATATCACTGAGGGTAATAACGACTTGTTCTAGCTGCTGGCTGGCGTTGAAATGGGGTTCGGCCGTGACTTGTAACCAGATTAGATCTTGGCTTGGCCGGTTGACTCCCAAGACCACATCCCGAATGGGGATTAACTGTGCTGTGGCCCTTGCCGAGGGAAATTGGGCCGCCGTTAAACGCTCTCCAGTTTCATTGACAACATACCAATCTAAATCTTGGGCTGATTTTCCCAGGAGTTGATCAAGGGATAACCCCAAAATATTGGCCGCCCGTTCATTGGCCAGAATAATCTCCCCTTGTGGATTGTGAACAATAATCCCCACCGCCACATCTTCAACGAGCTGGCGAAAGCGGGATTCACTCTGGGCTAATTCCAACTCGGCCTGTTTCTGAACCGTAATATCGATGGAAATGCCATCAATGTACTGAGCTTCCCCAGCCGCGTTATGGATCGCTTGTCCCGACTCATAAAACCAGCGCACCTGACCATCGGCCCGAATCACTCGGTATTCAACCCCATAGTGATTTTGTCGCTGGAAGATTTCCTGAATGGTGTCATAGACATACTGCTGATCATCGGGATGAATGATGCTGGCAAAGGTGCGGCGACAGTTGTTGATAAAATCCACAGCCGGATAACCGACAGTTTGCTCAATGTTGTCACTCAGGTATTGAATTGTCCAGTCTGGATCGTTAGCACAGCGAAACACATGGCCGGGCAAATTGGCAACTAAATTTTTAAAGCGCAATTCATTGCTGGCAATAGCAGCCTCAGCGTCTTTACGGCTACTAATATCGGCCACTGCACCTAAAAGCCGGAACTCCCCAGATTCGGAATGGAAATATTGACTACAATCGCGCACCCAAGCATAGTGTTCATCCTGACAGCGAACCCGATATTCACAACAGTAAGGCACACCAGAGTTTTGACTGCTTTCCCACCCAGCTTGTACTGCTGTCACATCGTCCGGATGAATTAAATCTAACCAGGCCTGGCCCGATTGAGGCATGGTATCTAGGGTATAGCCAAAAAGGCTGACAGTATTACCCACCCAGAGCGTTGTGTCGTCTTGAATATGCCATTCCCAAAAAACTTGTTGACTAATCTCGGCGATGGTTTGAAGGCGGTCATACCAGCGGCGCAGTTCCGTCAGTTGGGCTTGATGCCAAATCAGTTCCTCTTGCTGAGTCGTCAAGTCCCAAAATATCAACCATATAGACCTATTGGCCTTGGGAACGAATCCCACCTGCCACCAACGCTGATGAGGGGCATCAAAAATTTGGGCATATCCAGTTTGGTTTGTAATGATAGCCGCTTTGTAGGCCGGCTGGAGATGGGCTTGCCAGGTCTGGGGGAGCAAGTGCCATAGATTTTGGTTCAGTAGAGATGTTTCTGAATAATCCCAAACCTGATTCATGGCAGCACTAAACGCAACGATTTCCCCTTGGCTATCCACCACCACCAGGGGGATTGGAAACTCCTCAAACATCATGGTATTGATCAACGTTGACGGGGGAAGAAATTGCGTCATGCAGTGAAGAAAGCTAGGCAAAATCTGAGCAAGGGGGGATATTTGCGAAGAGTTTCAGATAACTCTAAATTTATCCTATCCTGATTATTGCCTTGACCTTAAGATAACGCCCCAAGCTCCAAAAAAATGATTAAATCATCCCGATATTCATACATAAATTCAAACAACTTTGATAGGGGCAATATTGCTTGGCAATGATTTGTTAAAGATCTAAGGCATTGACAGGAGGTCTAATTGAACGGAGGTGGCTATGGGTGTGATCTCGGAAGCGGGGCCGGGGGGGTGAGACGGAGTTGTACCTTCTTTTTGCCAATCTTGATCGTCTAGCAAGGATGTCGCCGCCATTAATAGCTCAGATTTTAAGGGTTCAAGGTCGGGGCGTTGTTCTAAATACAGTTCCAACGCGGCTAAGGGGGCAATGGTCTGTCCCAGGCCCAGTTCTGGCAGGCGGGCCCGCGGTAGTTGGGTGACTAGTTCGGGATGGATGCTAAAACTGTGGGCGGGTGTCAGGGCCTCATGCAAACTCGGTAGATCAATCAGGGCCGTTTGATCGGGACGCAGGCGATACCGCAGGCGGACAATGGCCTGGTCAATGCTGGCCTGAGTAATCGTCTCTAAAAGCCGGGCCTGGGGAGGCTCATGAATCAGGGATACGTCCACATCCAAGGTTAAAAAGGGGCGGGTGGGAATTGGACAAAACTGCCACTGGGTCTGGCCTTTACGGATTTCTACAAGAATAAACCCCTTTTCTTCCCCCTCTTCGCCAAAATCAACCCGCTCAATACTACCTGGGTAAATTACGGGGGGCTGCTCACATAACACCTGATGCCGATGGACATGGCCCAAAGCCACATAGTCAAATTCTGGCTGGGCCAGCAGGGAAAGGGGAATTGTAAAGCCTTTCCCGACACTTAAAAAGCGTTCTGCCCCAAACCGGGCCGTATCCACCATGGCATGGGCCAGTAATACCGTTGGCCGTTCGGGATCCAGTTGTCGAATTTCCCCTGCTAATGCCACCATTAACCGCTGAATCAAAAGTTGCCCAACTTCGCCCAAGCCCAGTCCCTCAGTTTCCGGTTTTGTTAGGAGAGCGGAACGAGTTAACCAAGGCAACGTTACCACTTGCACATTACCCTGTTTCGTTCTAATACGGTGGGTAGAAAGCTGATCGCCGACAATAAAGCCAGGGACTCCCAAGGTGCGATAAATCACTAAGCTGGCTCCCCCCTGGCCTTGGGCGTGTTGATCATGATTACCGACTAATAAAACCGTGGGAATCTGGGCATCAGCTAATCGGCGGAATTGTTGGGCAAAGGCCTCCTGCACCAGGGGGGGTGGGGTGGCATCGGGAAAAGCATCTCCCCCAAACAACACTAAGTCAACGGCTTCCGCCAGGGCCTGGTCAATGCAATAGGTTAAAGCAGCCACAAAGTCTTCTAGGCGAGTATTCAATCCTGTGAGGGGATTCAAACGACCATGGCCCAGACCGCTGCCGAGGTGAATATCTGATAAATGAAGAAGCTTAACCATTGCCACTGTTACCCTGCACCTCTAAGGGGTTCTGCTCATCCGGGCCTGGTTTCTATCTTAACTGTGGACGATGGGGGGGACGCGACCTGTTCTCAAGTCCCAATATCTTGGCAATCCTGGCTATACGATGCGTGTTAACTGCCTCTAATCAGCATCCTAGATGGGTTCTGCGATTGTTCTTTGTATATATTTTATTTCGACTTGTGTCTCGCTCCCGCTGTGAGGCTATAGTGGGGTTGTCCATTTTGGGGCACAGTTGGCGGAAAGTGGTTGATTAATGTTCCGACTGAATCATGCCCAATCAAGATCCTAACCAGGCCTGGTTAACCATTCATAGCTCAAATAAGCTCAAATATGACGTAGAACTTTGGGGGGTATCAGTTGGACTATTGGTCGTTCTCAAAGTTGTCGGATTGTCATTGAAGATCGCTATGCTTCTCGACTCCATGCAGTGATTAACTCAGTCATGTTTCGGCATCAATTTCTATATTTTGTCATGGATAAAAACACAGTTAACGGCACATTGCTGAATGGGAATAATTTAGTCTATCCAACTCTCCTCCATGATCAAGATGTCATGGTGATGGGAACGACAATTCTGGCATTTCACTATCCGACCATGTTTGAAGTTAAAGAACCCAGGATTATCAAAGAAATTCAAAAATTTTCCCAAACCATTAGCAAAAGTATTCCCTGGCCGGGCTAAGGTCAGGCTAAACTAGACAGCTTTAAGCGAGCAAAAATCATCCGCCCCGCAGAGGTTTGGAGGGCACTGGTAACTACAACGGGTAATTGATCACCAATGTGGGTTTGCCCCTCTTCCACCACCACCATTGTCCCATCTTCAAGATAGCCAACCCCTTGTTCTGGTTCTTTTCCTTCTTTAATAATTTTTAGTTCCAAGGTATCCCCCGGCAAGTAAACCGGACGCAGGGCCTGGGCTAATTCATTGACATTAAAAACATTCACCTTTTGAAACTGGGCGACTTTATTGAGGTTGTAATCGTTAGTGACTAAGATACCATCAATTTCTTGGGCAAGTCGGACCAGCTTGGCATCAACGGTCGTCAAGTCTGGATAATCAGCGGAATGGATTAAAATCCGTCCATTGAGATTAGCCTGTAGCCTGTTCAAAATATCCAGGCCCCGTCGTCCTCGCGACCGCTTTAAGTCATTTTGGGCATCCGCAACCAGTTGCAACTCCTGGAGGACAAACTGGGGAACAAGAATTTGCCCCTCAATAAACCCCAAGGTGAGTAACTGCTCAATCCGGCCATCAATAATACAACTCGTATCCAGTACCTTTGAGGCGGCGGCCTTTAAGATACCTTCGGCGACAAGAGAGGTTTCAACAGAATTAGGATTAATTAACCGCAACAGGGCCCGCCCCTGACTGTCTGCTAATGTGGTTCCGGTATAAGCAAATAAAATGCTCGTTAATACGGCTGTCATCGGCTTGATGAACGAGAAATCATCAGGAATGGGTAGGAGAAAAATTGGTGCCAGGAGCAAGTTAGCCAACAATAGCCCCACCACCAGGCCCACCGCCCGTGACAATAAAACATCGGCTGGTAAATGGCGAATATCGGCCTCAACTCGGTGATAGGCCGTTTGGACTGCTAAACCAACTCCAATCCCAATTAAGCCGCCAAATCCGGCCACAACCCACCGTAACGCGCTGATGTTGGCCACTTGTTCAAGGGTCATGGGAGGAAGAAGATTGACCGCATGAAACCCAATCGCGGCTCCAGCAACAATAAAAATAAAGGATAGTATGATGTCGAGCATGGCTTGATTACCCTGAGTGGCGGGGGGCGTTGTTTCCATCATCTCTGAGTTTGGGGCCGAGACAGAGTTGGGATTACCGCTCTTTAGAGGCGCAATCGTCTCAGTACTCCGAACAAAATTCCTGGACTGTTCTTATTGGATTATAATTCCTCAGTTTTAGCCTGGTTTGACTGGGGCTGTTTACAGGAAGCAGACTCTGTATTCCAATCAATGATCCGGCCGGCCCGACTACCTGCTTTAAGACCAACGGCCTCGGCCTGGGGGCCCAAAATTAAGCGCATTAACAGTCCCCCCAAGGTTGCCAAGGCTGTTTCCCCCACAAAGGCGCGACTCGTTTTCATCCACCATTCCAGGACAATATTAACCGAGGACGATGTAGGGGCTGTTGTGTCAGGTTTTGGATCAGGGCTGATTACTTGTCGGGCTGCGTCTTCGGCAATTTGTCCGCCGACCATATTCCCCATCATTTGCCCAATAATTTCTCCGGGCGGCCCAAGCAAAGCTCCCCCCACCAGGCCCCCTGTGATTTCCCCAGTCACTTCTCCGGCTTTACTACTGGTGCGAATTTTCAAACTCTGGGCCACTTTTTCTTCAGTTTTCTCAAGGCAAATCTTCTCCAGATCAGAGGGATGTTCTTTTAAGGTTTGCAGGGCCTCCACACAGATTCTTGCTCCCACGACACCGCCTACAAATGTCCCCACCTGTGTCCCCACAACCACTCCGGCTGGCCCCAATGTAGCTCCCCCCACCGCGCCCCCGGCCAATCCGCCAACCACATCTCCAACTTGTCCGCCAACAATGAAGCTGCCAATATTTTGAGCTTGATCACTGACCTGGGCTGGCTCGAGGGCAAAGGCCCGCGTTAAGTTTGTCCAGCCCTGATACCCTTGTCCGCTCACTTCTAAGTCACCTATGGTTTGGAGTTGGCTGAACAGTTGTTGGAGGCAGAGGATTTGAGGATTCCAGTGAATCGTGAAAGATTGGGCAGCCAAATTGAGGTGAATGGCACAAATCCCCGCTTGAGTTTGGAGTTGTGTTTGCAGAAACTCTCCATAGCTGGGGTCTTGACGGAGATGGGGAATTTTTAGTCGCATTCGATCTTTTGTTAAATGGACTAACTCGGCCGGAATCAGGGGAGCGGGGCCTGGGGGTGGCTGGCTAGAGGATGGGGATGTGCTGCTCATGAGGGGCCAACTGCCAGGGGGACTATTTGGATTTTAGTGAGTCTCTGGTGCCAATAATTTTGAACATAATTGGGATCAAGGAGCCAGACCATTTTCCAGGGCAAAGCGGACTAACTCGGTGCGACTACTGGTATTGGTTTTAATGAACAGGCGGCTGACATATTTTTCAATATTCCGGACACTGGTTTGGAGTTGACTGGCAATTTCCTTATTCATTAAGCCTTGAACAACCAAATCTAAAACACTCTGCTCTCTGGGGGTCAGATCTAGTTTGATCGGATTGGGATTTAAGGGGGTGCCGCGTTTGACTAAGAGGGAGCGTAATTCGGCAATTTGTCCGGCTAAGTCGGCAATATCCGGTTCGCTAATTGCAGCGGCTTGTTGATAGCGGCGGAGGAGATTTTTAATAATGGCAACCAATTCATCAGGGTCAAAGGGTTTGGAGAGATAGGCATCACAACCTGCGTCATAGCCCTGGACGCGATCCCGTTTCATCCCCCGAGCCGTTAAGAACACAACGGGTAAATAACTAAAGCGTTCGTCTTCCCGCAGCTTGGCCAAAAATTCATAGCCATCCACTTGGGGCATCATCACATCGGTAATGACTAAATCGGGTCGCTGTTGTTCGAGCAGTTCCCAGGCCTGGGTGGCATTACTGGCGGCGGTGACGGTAAACCCACTGTCCTCTAAGTAGGCCTGGACAGCATCCCGCAACCCCGGTTCATCATCCACCAACAACAAATGCTCAGACATAGTGATTCCAAGTTTTCTGACTCATGCACGGGGCTAATCATGCCGCCTAATTTCTAGTGTACGCTGCCAACTTCCTCTAAAATTGAGTGAATCCGCAAGTCCGTATGCTAAAACAGAGGGCAGTTATGGAAGCTGAGACAATGAGTATATCTGCACCTGAAATGGCCATTGCTCCAATCAATACGGTCGCGGCCACAGAACTGCGTCCTTGGGGATCATTTACGATCTTGGAAGAGGGGCCGGGTTACAAAATTAAGCGGATTGAGGTCAAACCTGGCCATCGCCTGAGTTTACAAATGCACCACCACCGCAGTGAACATTGGATTGTGATTGCTGGTATTGCCAAGGTTCAACGGGGTGAAGAGATTATTATGCTTTCTCCCAATGAATCTACCTATGTGCCCCAGTTTACCCGGCATCGTTTGGAAAATCCGGGCAAGATCAACTTAGTGTTAATTGAAGTTCAGAATGGGCAATATTTGGGCGAGGATGATATCCAACGGTTTGAGGACGACTACGCCCGCTCCCATACTTAAAATTTCTCATGCCTGAGTTGCCTCCCGATACTGTCTAAACTCTGACTATGACCGTAACCCTAACCCCCACCGCTGTCCGTGAACTTGAGCGACTACGCCAAAAATCCCAGGCCAAGGCCAATGGAGAGATTGTTCGCTTAGGGGTCACTTCCGGTGGATGCGCTGATTGGCTCTACGTTTTGGAGTTTATTCAAACCCCCCAACCTGATGATCAGATCACGGAAACGGCGGGCCTGGTGATTGCGGTGGCAGCGGACAGTGTGGCTAAATTGACAGATTTGACTTTAGACTACACTGAAGATTTAATGGGTGGGGCCTTTCGATTCCATAATCCGATGGCTGGGCAGACCTGTGGCTGTGGTCTTTCCTTTAAGCTAGTGGATCATTGAAGGCAACTCCCTGGACTAGAATCAAGTCATTACATCTGGGAGTATTGAGCAGGACAAGGTCAGAGGATTAAGCGTGACACAATTCAATTGGGGGAGCAAACGGTTACTCTTGGGACTTTTCCTTGGTCTGGGGGTGCTTGGGGCCGCTTCGGTCGCAGAATCTCAGAATCCATCTCCACCTGATGCCAATCCAGTCCCGCAACAGGCCTTGACCATTCTCGCCGATGTCCAGCAGGCCAACTCCATTACGGGGATCGTCACTGCTCGGGGTAATGTTCAACTCATTTATCCCGCCCGCCAAATTCAGGCTACCGCGACCCAGGCCCAATACTTCAGTCGGGAGCGGCGGATTGTCTTAACTGGCAATGTTTATGTTCTGCAAAAGGGGAATAGCTTACGGGGCGATAGTGTGACGTATTTGATTGATCAGGAAAAGTTTGTCGCCACCCCAGTCACAAACCAACAGGTTGAATCCATTTTGCTGATTCGGGATAATCCTCCCAAGACTACCAATCCAAATCCATAGCTTCCTTTCCCCATGAAAATTTTGTTAGAAGGTGTACGCAAAACCTATGGGGCCAGGACAGTTGTTGATCAGATCACCTTAGGGATTGAGCAGGGGGAGATTGTCGGACTCTTGGGGCCAAACGGGGCTGGGAAAACCACAACATTTTATTTAGCCACAGGCCTGGAAAAACCCGATCAGGGAAGAGTTTGGTTAGATCGCGACGACATTACCCCATTGCCCCTCCATCGCCGGGCCAGGTTGGGAATTGGCTATCTCCCCCAAGAACCGAGTATCTTTCGGAATTTAACAGTGGCAGAAAATATTCTCCTAGTTTTAGAGCAAACCAATGTGCCGCGATACCTCTGGGCTGATCGCTTGGATCATTTACTGGCAGATCTGAATCTCCATAAAATTGCTCAGATCAAAGGCAATCGAGTCTCAGGGGGGGAACGGCGGCGCACGGAATTAGCCCGAGCTTTGGCCATTGGCGTTGAGGGGCCCAAATTTTTGTTTTTAGATGAACCTTTTGCCGGGGTGGATCCAATTGCGGTCGGCGAAATTCAAACCATCGTTACCCAACTGCGGGCCCAGAACTTAGGGATATTGATTACTGATCACAATGTTCGGGAAACCCTTTCTATCGTGGATCGGGCCTATATTATGCGGGATGGGCATATTCTCGCGGCGGGGGCAGCAGAGGCCTTATATGAGGATCCCCTCGTCCGGCAATACTATTTGGGTGAAAACTTTGTCCCCTAGGCGAATTGGGCGGCGATTGATCTGGCAACTGGGCCGGATTATCCCTGGCTCACAATTGGACTGGTATCTCTGGCGAAATATTGCCCCTGCCTTTGGCCTGGGAATCACGATTTTTGCCGCCTTAGCTCTTTCGGTGGGGGTGCTATTTGACCTAGTGCGACAAGTGGCAGAGGCTCAAATTCCCTTGACCGCAGTTTTACAAGTTCTGCTCTTACAAATCCCTTACACTCTCACCTTTGCCTTGCCCATGGCGGTAATGCTGGCTGTTTTAACTACGATCAGTCGCTTGGGGGAAGATGGGGAACTAGTGGCGTTCAAGAGTATTGGTCTTAGTCTCTATCGTCTTGCTGCACCGATTTTGGCCTTTTCTCTGATGATTAGCCTCATCACGTTTACCTTGGGTGAAACCGTCATTCCTGAGTTTCGATCCCAGTCGGACCAGGTGTTACAGCGGTATCTGCACCAAGAAGAGCGGGTTGGCCAAAGTCGGGACATTTACTATCCAGAATATGGCCCCAATGACCAAGTGCGGCGATTGTACTATGCCAAGGAATTTGATGGGGTCTCCATGCGGGGGATTACCGTGGTAGATTTTTCCCAACCGGAGTTAGTACAGGTGATTACGGCAGCCCAGGCCAACTGGAGTTATCCCAAAAGTACTTGGACGATTGCCGATGGGGTGATTTACCTTGTTTCAAGTTTGGGGAATATTCGCGACATTATTGAGTTTCAACAGCAGCAGTTAGTCATTCCCCGCAAGTTAGAAGAAGATGTCCTCAGCCCTTCCCAAGTGACCGAACTCTCAACGGCCCAAGCCCGCCAGGCCCTGACCCTAGCTGAACAGGATCAGAATCCAACCCTAGTCAGAGCCTTAAATGTCCATCTCCAGCAGCAATATGCTCAACCCTTTGTGGCGATTGTCTTTGGATTGATGGGTTTGGGGTTTGGGGCGATGGGGCAGAAGCGGGGGGCGGCCCAGGGGTTTGGCTTGAGTGTGGGGTTAATTTTTGCCCAGATTCTGTTGACCTATTTTGCCGGTGCTTTAGGATTTGTGGGGATATTAACTCCAGTGATGGCGGCTTGGTTCCCCCAGGGCCTGGGCCTAGCTGTGGCTGTCTGGCTCATTCAACGGGCTAATCGCTAAGTTCCTCGCCGACCTATGATAGATGAGCAGAAGAGAGTCAGGACAGGCCTGGGTGAGTTGGTCTTGTGAGTTACGAACCGCTGCACCATAAATATCGCCCCCAAACCTTTGCGGATCTGGTGGGTCAAACGGCTATCGCCACAACCTTGACCAATGCCCTGCACCAGGAACGCATCGCCCCAGCCTATTTGTTTTGTGGGCCGCGGGGAACCGGAAAAACCTCCAGTGCAAGGATTTTAGCTAAATCTCTCAACTGTTTAAGTGCGCCGAAACCAACCCACAGCCCTTGCGGTGTTTGTGATGTTTGCCAGGCCATTACCCGCAGTTCTGCCTTAGATGTAATTGAAATTGATGCGGCCAGTAATACTGGGGTTGATAATATTCGGGAGTTAATTGAAAAATCACAATTTGCCCCGGTTCAATGTCGGTATAAAGTGTATGTAATTGACGAATGTCATATGCTCAGTACCTCAGCGTTTAATGCCCTTTTAAAGACTCTTGAAGAACCTCCAGACCGAGTAATCTTTGTCTTAGCAACAACGGATCCTCAACGCGTTTTACCCACAATTATTTCTCGTTGTCAACGTTTTGATTTTCGGCGCATCCCCCTGGCCGATATGGTCTCCCATTTAACCCATATTGCCGAATTAGAAACTATTAATATCAATCCAGCAGCCGTTAACCTCGTTGCCCAAATTGCCCAAGGTGGCCTGCGGGATGCGGAAAGTTTACTCGATCAACTCAGTTTATTAGCTGGGGAAATTACCATTGAACGGGTTTGGGATTTAGCTGGTTCGGTACCTGAACAAGATTTATTTCACTTGCTCCAGGCCATCAAGAGTCAACATCCCGAAACCTTATTGGAACAAACTCGGCAACTCTTGGAACGGGGCCGGGAACCCTTAATTGTGTTGCAGAACCTGACCGGATTTTATCGCGATTTTCTGATTGCAAAAACTGCCCCCAACCGTCAAGATTTAGTCGCGTTGACTCCCGATACCTGGAACGCCCTTTGTGAATTTGCCCAAAGCTGGTCGAGTCAAGAAATCTTAGCAGGACAACAACATCTGCGGGCCTGTGAATTGCAAGTGAAAAACACAACTCAGCCGCGTCTGTGGTTAGAAGTGGGGCTTTTAGGTTTGCTGTCCCTCTCCCAAACGGATCAAAGTTCTCCACCCCCAGCCCATAGTCCCAGGCCCCCGGCTCAAACACCCCCGATTCCCCCCGCAGTCATTTCCCCCCCCCCAAGCCAGCCCGTTGCCAATGCCATTCTCCCAACTGCAACACCGCCGCGCCCACCCGTTTCCGAAAATCTGCCAACCCAGGCCCCGTCACCATCTCCGGCAAAATCTCCTCCCCCAGCCCCCACCCCCCAGGCCCCCGATCCCCCTGACCTCAACCTTTCCCACCTTTGGCAACAGGGCATTCAACTGGTTCAATTTCCGGGTACCCAGGCCTTGCTCTCCCAACATGGGCAACTCCTCAGTTGTAGTGATCGGGAAATTCGGATTGGCTTGCCATCCCCCGGCCTATTGAAGCTGACCCAAAAGTATCAGGACAAAATCGAAATTGCCTTTCAAACAGCCCTTGGCAAACCCGTCAAAGTTCGCTTAGAAATTGCCACCAGTTCACCGGAACTAGCTCAATCTAGTCCAGCCGTCCAGCCCCGGCCCACCCCACCTCCTCCCGACCCCATCCTTAATTCCCGTCAACCACCCGCCCCCCCGCCTGAAAACCCGCCCGCCCCAGAATTCCAACTTGCGCCCCCCGCCCCCCCCGATGCCCTCAGCCAGGCCACCCAAAGCTTTGCCAGATTTTTTGCCGGGGAAATTGTTTCGCCTGAACCCGGTAGCCCCCCCCTAGTCTTGGAGTCGGAGCCGCTCAGCCCAGATCGCCTCATGCCCGCGACTGATGAACCAGAACTCCCCCCAGAACTTGAGGAAGATTTACCCTTTTAAGCCACCCACTCCCGTGTTTTAACCCGAATATTGGCCCCGTAATTGTCCACAGGCCGCATCTCGTTCCAGGCCCCGCGAGCGGCGAATACTGGCAGCAAGACCGGCTTGATGGAGAATATTCAAAAAGGTTTGTAACTGGTGGGGGCTGGGGCGGCGATAACTGGCATCCTGAATCGGATTGTAGGGAATCAGATTAACGTGACTTTGAAACCCTTTGAGTAATTGGGCTAAGGCCAAGGCCTGGGCTGGAGAATCATTCACCCCCGCTAAGACCGTATATTCAAAACTCACCCGCCGGCCTGTTTTCTGGACATAATCCCGACAATCTTGGATGAGTTGATTTAGGGGGTAATGCTTGGCACTGGGAATGAGTTCTACGCGCAGAGCTTGATCCGGGGCATGGAGACTCACCGCTAAGGTCACTTGGAGAGTAAAGCTGGCTAGGCGTTTAATCTGGCCGGGAACCCCCACTGTAGAAATGGTGATATTGCGCTGTCCAATCCCCACATCTTGATTCAAGCACTGCACCGCCTCTAAGACCGCCTCTAAATTCAAAAGCGGCTCGCCCATCCCCATCAAAACCACATGACTGACCCGTTCCCCAAAGTCGGCCTGGACTGTTAACACCTGATCAACAATTTCATGGCGGGCTAAGTTGCGGCTAAATCCGCCTTTCCCGGTGGCACAAAAATCACAGGCCATGGGACAGCCGACTTGGGCAGAAACACAGACCGTTAATCGCTTGGCAGTCGGAATCCCCACCGTTTCAATCACCAGGCCATCCGCCAGTTTGAGGAGATATTTGACCGTACCATCGGGACTGGGATGCCGGGCCTGGATTTGGGAACGTCCCACTGCCACAGACTCCAAAGAATTCCGCCACTGCTGGGGAAAAACTGTTATCTCTGTGAGTGAATGAATTCCTTTTTGATACAGCCATTGATGGAGTTGTTGCCCCCGATAGGCCGGTTGGTGTTGGGATTCGGCCCAGGCCATGAGTTCAGGTTTAGACGCACCCAGAAGAGGGCCATCCGGGGATAAAACAGCAGCGTTCATGGCTCAGTTACAGCAAAAATCAGGAATAGAAGGGAAATCATTTATTATCTTAGCACTAGACAAAATTTCCCCAGGCCTGGATCATGTCCCAAACCAACAGAATAGTCCCAGGAATGGCCAGAGCAGCACAATTAAGCTCGGTCAAACCAGAGAACCTTAAGCACACTGCCACCAACCACAGTTACCAGGCCAACGATGAAGGCCCACAGACGGGCATCCAGGATTTTTTGTCGATCACGCAATTCAGAAACATCATCTCGGAGTTCATCCCGTAAGGCACCAACCTTATCATTGAGTGTTTTGATTTCTCCCTTAAGCTCAGTCTTAACCGCATCAACCTTGTCATTGAGTGCTTTGATTTCTCCCTTAAGCTCAGTTTTAACCGCATCAACCTTGTCATTGAGTGCCTTGACCTCGGCCCGCAGTTCATTAATCTCCCCTTTTACCTCGGCCCGTAATGTTTTGAATTGTTCATCGGTCTTGGCCTGATTAACCTTCATTTCTAAGGCAAGGGCCTGGATCGCATCCAAAATTTGCTTTGTTTCGCTGGCTGTTACGGCTTCAGACATGGTTATCTCCTTCAGTGCTCCATTTCCGCAGTTGTGGGTAAATTTTGAAACAGCCGCCCGTCCTCCATCTGAATTAACCGATCCGCCACGTCTAAAATTCGGTTGTCATGGGTCACGAGCAAAATGGTACACCCCTGTTCCTGGGCCAGTTTCCGCATAATTTCCACCACATCTCGCCCTGATTGCTTATCCAAGGCCGCGGTCGGTTCGTCGGCTAAGACAAGTTTTGGATGGCCCACTAAGGCCCTGGCAATGGCAACCCGTTGTTTTTGGCCGCCCGATAAGTGATGGGGTAAGTAATCCAGATGCTCCCCCAGGCCAACGGCAGTTAACATTTCTGTGACGCGTTTTTCAGCACTGGGGGCAGGAATATCCGGCTGTAAATCCATTGTCATCATCACATTTTGGCGGGCCGTCAGGGAGTGGAGTAAGTTGTTGGCCTGGAAGATATAACCCGTTTGGCGACGTATGGCTAGTTGTTGACTGGTGGTGGAATGACGCAGTTCTTGTCCCAAAACCCGTAAGCTTCCCTCTTGGGCCGACCGCAGCGCGCCAATTAATGTCAGGAGTGTAGTTTTGCCGGATCCCGATGGCCCAGTCATGATGACAATTTCCCCCGGATAGATCTGGGCCTCTAGCTGGAACAAAACCTGCTTACGGAGCCGACCGGTGCCAAAGTAATGATTTAAGCCTTGAATATCAATAACCGGTTCCATCGCCCCACATCCTTAAGCCTTAGAAAATATCAGCCGGATCCGCGGCCTGGACACGTCGCATGGCAATACCGCCTGATACAGTACACATCATGACTGTCAGGACAAAGACCATCAAGGCTCGCTCAACAGTCATCCCCACCGGGAGCGCAGTTGCCCGATAAATTAGGTTGTATAGCAAAAATGCCACCGCAAATCCTGGAATATAGCCCAATACGGATAGAATGAGCGACTCCTGCATCACCACTCCATAGAAATATAAATTCCGATAGCCCATGGCCTTGAGGGTGGCATATTCCGGTAAGTGATCCGAGACATCTGTGTAAAGCACCTGATAGACAATGACTGTGCCGACAATGAAGCCCATCAAAGCCCCCAGGGAAAAGATAAACCCAATGGAGGTGCTTTTCTCCCAGTAGGTCCGCTCAAAATCTACAAAGCCCTGATGGGTGAGCACAAGGACATCATTAGGTAACTCGGCCCGCATCTGAGCCACGAGCGCTTCAACATTAGTCCCTGGCTTGACCTTAATTAAGCCAACATCAATCAATCCCACAAGCCGGCGCGGAAATAAGCGTAAAAAATTCAGATCGCTGGTGAGTAGATTACCGTCAGCCCCAAAGTTCGCCCCCATGTGAAAGGCCGCATCTACTGTGATTTGTCGCCCGGAAACTTCAGTAATCACCCGCCCATTGTCCTGTAGCAGTTGATTAACTGGCCCAAATTGAGCGCGGGAGTCCACATCAAACAGGGCATGATCGGCAAGTTTAATTTTTTCCCGATTTTCCCGCACCCCCGGCAAAATAAAGGAGTCAGCGGTGGGATCAACCCCAATCACGAGGAGTTGACGCGTGGTTTTATCCACCGGATTGCGCCAGAGACCAAAGCCCAAATACAAGGGGGAAACAGACTCCACTCCGGCAAATCCCCCTGCTTGATAGAGCCGCCGCCGGGTAAAGGTTTTCATCGCAATCAGGGCTGTGGATTGGGGGCTAATCAGGACAATATCGGCGTTAATCCCATCGTGAAAGCGCACCGCAGCTTTGAACAGGGCATCCCGAAAGCCAAACTGCATCATCATCAAAACCACTGCAAAAGCAATCCCGGCCACCGCGACTAGCAGCCGAATCCGTTCCCGTTGGAGTTGGAGCCAGGCCAGGGGAATCGCCAAAATCATGACGGCTCTCCACTGGGATCAATCACAACTTCGACCTGCAAATTGGTCAGGCCAGCGGCAATACGGCTATCATCCAGACGAATTTTGACCTCCACGACGCGAACATCGGTTTTGGCCGCCGGATCCGTATCAATGACATCGTTTTTAGCAATCAATAGGCCAACCTGGGCCACTTGACCAGAAATTGGTTGGGGGAAGGCGGGGCTTTTAATCAGGGCGGGCTGACCGACTTTAATCCGAGGCACATCAGTTTCATAGACTTCGGCAACAGCATACATCTGCTTGGTATTGCCCAGTTGTAAAATTCCATCCGTACCAATGGCTTCCCCGGCCCAGGTATAGATTTTCAGGATTTGCCCGGCCCGCGGTGAACGAATGATGGTGCGCTGGAGGCGAGCTTCGGCTAATTCTAAATTCCGTTTGGTAGAGTTGACGAGAATCTGGGCCTGGGAACGACTGAGGTTGGCCTGGGCAGAGCGGAGTTGATCTTGGGCATTGACAGCGTTGGTCTGTTCTTCGTTGCTAATTTGACTCAAGGTGGCCTGGGCAGCTTCCAGTTCTTCGGTACGGCTGCGGACAATCAGTTCTTTGTCTTCTAACAGTTGTTGGGAGATGGCCCCGGCCTGGGATAGCTGGCGAAACCGTTGATATTCCCGTTGGCTAGAGGCTAATTCTGCGGCGATGCGTTGAATCGTAGCTTTTTGGGCCCGCATTTGAGCCAGCTTTGGCTGGGTGACTTGATCCAGACGCGAACGGGCCTCGGCAATTTGCGCTTCTCCCAATTGGGTTTCGGCCTGGAGACGTTTCTGAGCTTCTGCCAGCTGATCCGCTGCTAAGTTGCGCTCTGCCAAGCGTTCTGGATAACTATCTAAGTAGAGCAGAACTTGGCCGGGTTGAACAAAATCCCCTTCTTTAACTAAGAGCTTCCCAATCCGTTCACCGGGGGTGCCACTTAAAACAATACTCTCCCCCTCTGGCTCAAGGCGGCCCAAGGCACTGATTTTTTCCGAGGGCCGTGGCTTAGTCTGACTGATAGCGGGATTGGGCGTAGATGCGGGGGGACTTGTCAACTGTCGAAGACTCACCATCAAGGTCAATAGCCCGAGACCAACCAAACTACCCATGAGCCAGGGATTCATGCCCTTGAGACTAAATGGACTCCCCACCCGTATCACCTTCCTTCCCTGATTGTTTGTAGCCTGCCTAAAATGTCTGAGTCTGTGTTGATCCTAATCTAAATATAAAGAAATGCTAAAAGTATGAAATCATGTTCGCACCAATACCCTATTGCCCTTCTGAGGGGGGATGGTATCATTTATCACAGATCTGTTGCTTAATGCGTTGCTTAATACCCATTCTGCGGGAATATCTTCAATTGCCACTGTCTATCGGTAGGGTCGTCCCATGACATCGACATCCATTGCACCTGTTGTTCTCGTTATTTTAGATGGCTGGGGCTACCGAGAAGAATCAGCTGGAAATGCTGTAGCTTTGGCGAAAACACCTGTCATGGACAGTCTATGGGCGGCTTACCCCCACACCTTGGTGCATACTTCCGGTAAAGCAGTCGGTCTGCCGCGGGGGCAAATGGGTAATTCAGAGGTTGGGCATTTAAATATTGGGGCCGGGCGCACGGTTCCCCAAGAGTTAGTCCGTATTTCTGACGCGGCGGAGGATGGAACCTTGCATCAAAATCCAGCCCTTGTCAAGCTCTGCCAGGCCCTGAAAAGCCGTCAAAGGAAGTTACATTTGATTGGCCTGTGTTCCGAAGGTGGAGTCCACTCCCATTTAGATCACCTTTATGCCCTTGTGGAAATGGCCCAGCAACAGGGAATTACGGAAGTTTGTATCCATGCCATTACCGATGGTCGTGACACCCCGCCCATGGAAGCCAAAGAGGTGCTAAAAACCCTAGAAGAGTGCTTAAAGGAAATTGGCCTGGGCAAAGTAGTCACGGTGAGTGGTCGCTATTACGCCATGGATCGAGATCGGCGGTGGGATCGGGTGGAGTTGGCCTATCGAGTGATGGTGTCCAATGATGAGATTAACTCTCTTGCACCGTGGGAAGTGGCAGCGGCGGCTTATCAATCCGAGATTAGCGATGAATTTATTCAACCCGTGCGGATTGCAGCGGGGGCAGTTGAGCCAGGGGATGGGGTCATTTTCTTTAACTTTCGCCCCGATCGGGCCCGGCAACTAACTCAGGCCTTTATTGACCCCAATTTCCAGGGATTTGCCCGGGAGCAGATTGAACCCTTAGAATTCGTCACTCTGACCCAATACGACAGTAATTTAACCTGTGACGTGGCATTTCCGCCCCAAAACCTGAGCAAAATCCTGGGGGAAGTAATTTCAGCAGCCGGGTTATCTCAATTACGGGTTGCGGAAACAGAAAAATACGCCCATGTCACCTACTTCTTTAATGGTGGTATTGAGGATCCCTTTCCGGGGGAAGATCGCGTTTTGATCCCCAGTCCCATGGTTCCCACCTATGATCGGGCTCCAGCCATGTCAGCAGCAGCAGTCACGGAAGCGGTAGTAGCAGGGATCGAAAAAGGAATTTACTCTTTAATAGTAGTCAACTACGCCAATCCCGATATGGTTGGACACACGGGGCAAATTCCCGCCACGATCCAGGCCTTGGAGACGGTTGATCGTTTTTTGGGCCAGGTGATTGACAGCACTCTGAGGATGGGCGGCACACTCCTGATTACCGCGGATCACGGCAACGCCGAATATATGCAGGATGAAAATGGCAATCCTTGGACAGCCCACACCACAAACCCTGTGCCTTTAATTTTGGTAGAAGGGGAAAAGCGGCAAATTCCCGGTCATGGGACGGATGTGCAACTGCGTGAGGCAGGCTGTTTAGCAGACTTGGCCCCGACTATTTTGGCGATTCTCAAGCTAGATCAACCCCCAGAAATGACCGGCAAATCCCTGATTGAACCCGCAGCCTACGAAATGCGCGCCAGTCGGACTCCTGTGCCGGTTAAGCTTTAGCGTTAAGATTTAGTCAGTGATTCCGGTTGCAATCCGTTCAATTCAGGTCTAGGTATGTTGGAAAAAATCTTGATGGGTGTTTGGGCTTTTTCGGCCTTGGGTTTGGTGATTTTAGTTCTACTTCACAGTCCCAAGGGGGATGGTCTAGCGGCGATTGGCGGCCAGGCCCAGTTATTTACCAGTACCAAAAGTGCCGAAACAACCTTAAACCGAATTACCTGGACGTTAACCGTGCTGTTCATGGGCTTAACGGTGGTCTTAAGTGCAGGTTGGTTAGGGGCCAGTTCCTAAATTTTTCCGTCATTTTTGAGGATTGGCCATGGAGCAGGCGGAGAGACTTTGGGGTAACGCATGAAGGCCGTTGTTTTGCTCTCTGGTGGTTTAGATTCTTCGACAGTGTTGTACCAGGCCCAGGCCGATGGTCTAGATTGTTATGCCCTGTCCTTTGATTATGGTCAGCGGCATCGGACGGAACTCAACTCTGCCCAGGCCATTGCCCAAGCTGCGGGTGTGGTTGCCCATCAAGTTGTCACCTTCAATCTCCGGGCCTGGGGGGGATCTGCCTTAACGGATGAGCAAATTGATGTGCCAGGGTCACGGGATTTAGCCGCCATCAGCCAAGGCATCCCCGTCACCTATGTGCCAGCCCGCAATACGATTTTCCTCAGTTTTGCCCTCAGTTATGCCGAAGCCCTGGCGGCCCAGCGGGTGTATATCGGTGTCAATGCCTTGGATTATTCTGGCTATCCCGACTGTCGCCCGGATTATGTCGCGGCCATGCAAACGGTCTTTAACTTGGGGACGAAAACCGGCCGGGAAGGTAAACCGATTACAATTACAGCTCCGCTGATCAATCTCCATAAAACCGAAATTATTGAATTAGGGAATCAGCTAGGTGTACCTTGGGTCAAAACTTGGTCTTGTTACAGCGATGGCGGCAATGGTGAAGTTCCCATGGCCTGTGGGGTTTGTGATGCCTGTCAGTTAAGGTTGGCGGCGTTTCAAGAACTTGGCCTGGTGGATCCAATTCCCTATCGTTGTTTTTAAGCTGAACATATCTTAAAGAAGGCGTTAGTGTTGGCCCTGATAATCATCCCGAGTTCCCCTGGCCTTGATGGCATCACTAATTCGACCCAGGGCATGAACATAGGCGGCCGTTCTGAAGGGGATGGTTTTGGCCTGGGCAATGTGCCAAATTTCATTCGTTTCCCGTAACATCCGCTCTTGAAGTTTTTGATCCACTTCTGCTGCACTCCAATACCAGCCACTCCGATTTTGGACCCACTCAAAATAGCTCACAGTGACTCCCCCAGCATTGACTAAAATATCGGGAAAAACCGGAATTCCCTTTTGCGCCAAAATTGCATCGGCAGCGGCAGTAATCGGGCCATTAGCCACCTCAAAAATCACCTTGGCCTGGACTTGGGCAGCATTGTCTTGGGTAATTTGTTTTTCCAGGGCGGCGGGAACCAACACATCCACGGGCAGTTGCAGCAGTTCGGCGTTGGTAATCCGTTGATAGTCCACGCGCTGACAGACACTTCCGGCACAATAGACCGCCTCCAGGCCCCGCGTCGTTTCCTTATATTGCTTAACACTGGGAATATCTAATCCCTCTGGGGCATAAATACCGCCTTGGGAATCACTCACCGCCACAACCCGATAACCCGACCTAAAAAGCAGTTCCGCTAAAATCCCCCCCGCATTGCCAAAGCCTTGAATCGCCACAGTCGTGTTTGGGGGTTGATAGCCATAGCGGGGTAACACATTATTGATTACGGTATAGGCTCCCTTGGCGGTGGCAGAATTGCGGCCTAAACTTCCCCCCATCGCAATCGGTTTACCCGTGACCACGCCGCGACTAATTCGCCGTTGAATTAAGCTATATTGATCCATCATCCAGCCCATAATCATGGCATTGGTATAAACATCTGGAGCCAAAATATCCATGTCCGGGCCAATAAAGTCGGCAATTCCGTCAATATAGCCGCGGCTGAGGCGTTCTAATTCCATGACCGAGAGGGCTTTCGGATTAACCGTGATCCCCCCCTTTGCCCCGCCAAAAGGTAAATCCATCACGGCACACTTAAAGGTCATCCAAAAGGCTAGGGATTCCACTTCATCGGCAGTGACATGGGGATGGTAGCGGACTCCGCCTTTGCCCGGCCCCCGCGTGTCCTCGTAGCGCACCCGATAGCCCTGAAAAATTTGCAATGAGCCATCATCCATCCGCACCGGAATGGCTACCCGAATCGCGGCTTTGGGGTATTTCAACCGTTCTCGGGTATCGGTGGGTAAGTCCAGATGGGCCATAGCCCGTTGCAGTTGAATTTGGGCATCGGATAGTTGGGAACCACTCATAAGATCCTGGAATTGGGCCTAAGTCTAATTTTACGATGGCGGTTTGCCCAACCAGGCCTGGGTTATCAGAACCGTTACTTGGCTTTGTATTCCTAGATCAGGTTGATCCTCGCCCAAGCCCCCTACTCATTTCCCTGAGGCTTTCCTGTCCCAAGGGAGGGGATCATCACATTGCCAGCCTAATAGCAACTCGTCAAAAATTCGATTAAAGACAATAATCTTAAGATTTCCATCTATTTATAACAGTCTGCGTAACATTATAAGTTTAAGAACTGTGTCTTCAAATTGCAAGTCTTTAGTTAGCACTGTAATATCAAGCCAATGCTCAACCAGCAACCCAATTATTTCCATGAAACATAGCTTTACCCTTGCTTTTATCTGTTTGACTATCCTGTTTGCGCGCGGGGCAATGGCTGAAACCTGCGAACCTTTACCCCCTCAAGTTTCACCCACTGATGGCAACAAAGTCCGCGTCAGAATTGCTCCCGACCTGGGCTTTGGCTCCCATGGCAATACTTACTTTATAATCCCTCGGCCTGTTTCTACTGTCACCATCAAACTCACACCAGTTACAACTGATAATGCTGCCTACCCAACCCAACTGATTGCTCGCTATTCTGACGACACAATTTTTGAATCCGGCGCGCCAATCTTTGTCCCTGACAGTACCAAACCAATCATTTGGGGCCCGTTACAAGTGAATCAATCGGGGAAAGTTTTTGATGTCTTTAATGTCAAAATTCTTGAAAATTATCGCCTTTATCCGCAGTCGAAAGGATTTACCTATGATCTAGAAGCCTTTGGCTGCCGTTAGCCTGTCTATTCTTCCATCCGCAACTCCAGCACATCCATTGCACTATCTACTATGCTCAAAGCTTTTTCATTTCGATCCGTACTTCTAGCCCTTGCCCTCGTATTACCTGCCAGCATAGAAGGGGTTTTAGCGGCTCCAGTTCCGGCAACGACCTATAAAACCACTGCTATTCCGGCCCCCGCTGCCATTGGCAATGATGCCAGCCGTTACAAAGTGACCATTTATCCAACGGTGCCGGGGATGGGAACCCGTGATGTTGCCCCCGACCCTGATGGTTCCGTTTGGTTTAATGGGCAGTGGTCAGGGGTGATTGGGCATCTTATTCCGGCCACTGGGGAGGTGAAGTTATATCCCCTTGGGCGTGGCTCCCATCCCCACGGGGTGATTATGGGCCCAGATGGCTATCTCTGGATTTGTGATGAAGCCAATGCCATTGTCCGTTTTGACCGGAAAACCCATGAAGTGAAGCAGTATAAACTGCCGCCATTCCCCCACACGATGGGTTACGGTAACCTGAATACGCCCGTGTTTGATGGTAAGGGAATTCTCTGGTTTACAGCCCAAAATGGCTATTATGGTCGCTTAGATCCACGCACAGGTGACATTAAAATCTTTCCGGCTCCCTTGGGCTATGGTCCCTACGGGATGACAGCGACACCGAAAGGAGATGTTTGGTACACCAGTTTGGCAGGGAATTACATTGCCCGGATTGACACAACAACCTTTCTCCCAGAGGTGTTTACCATTCCAGAAAAGATTGCCAATGGCTCACGGCGGATTTGGTCAGATTCCCAAGGCAATATCTGGATTACCACTTGGGGGACTGGGGCCTTAATGCGGTTCAACCCAGTCTCCAAAATTTGGGACTCCTATAAGCTTCCAGGCCTGGGGCCGCGGGGCTATTCCACCTATGTTGATAACCAAGATAAGGTTTGGAGTTCTGATTTTGGGACGAATTCAATTCACCAGTTTGATCCGGTCACGAATTCATTTACTATTTTTCCGGGGAATAAGCAGAATGTCCAAACGCTCCAGATGAACGGAGTTGGAGATCGGATTTGGGCTGGACAGCAAGGGGTTGATCAGATTGTTTTGTTTGAACGTATAAAATAGTGTTTGATCACACACATTATCGTCCCCCAAAATTACCGATGACCCTGTTTCATACGTTGTTCCTGATCCCAGGCCTGGGTATAGCTTTCCTCCTTGGCGTTTGGGAAACTGTTGCCTACGCTGATTCTGTTCCTCCCCTGAAACCCATGACGTGCCAATCAGCCAAATTTCCTGCCCCCCCCCCAGAAGCACGGCGCGAATTAGCTCCAAGTGGAACATTGAGGGTGGCGATTAATACGGGAAATTATGTCTTGGTTACGGAAGATGAGAACTTTGGACCCTATGGTATCTCTGTCGATATGGCCCATTTACTGGCCTGGCAATTGGGAGTCCCAGCAGATTTTGTTGTTGTTCAAGCTGCGGCAATTTCTTTTGAACGGGTTAGTACCAATCAGTCAGATATTGGCTTCTTTGGGGTTGATCCTTGGCGGGCTAAAAGTGTGGACTACACAGACCCCTATGTCCACATTGAAGGGTCTTATATTGTCAGGTTAGATTCACCAATTCAAAACCTGAGTGATGTGGATCGTTCTGATATTGAAATTGTGGTGGGAAAAAACAGCGTCTATAATCTTTTCCTCAATCGCACTATCAAACAGGCCCGGATTATTCCAGCCCCAACCTCTCCAGAGGTAACGAGCTATATGTTGGCTAATAATCATCCTGTTGGGGCTGGGATTCGTAATCAACTGGAGGCAGATATGAAGCGGTATGGCGGTTTACGCATTCTGCCACAGCCGTTTATGACGATTCAACAGGCCATGGCGACTGGAAAAAATCGTCCAAATGGAATTGCCTATCTCCAGGCCTTTGTGAGGGAACTTAAAATTAGTGGTTGTGTGCAGGAATTAATCACGAAGTACGCTGTTACCGATGCTACTGTCCCTCCCCCTCACTAACTCCTGGTTCTATGGAAATGGCGTTGCATCATGGAGAGATGAACTGTCTTGATTGTCAATCTACCCATGTCAGTCAGAACGGCCACCGTGGCGCAAAGCAAAACTATCTTTGTGGGGATTCTGGTCACCAATTTATCGACTCCTATTCGCCCAAAGGATATCCTGATCCGTTGAAGGGAAAGGGATTGAAGCTCTATGTCACAGTCTTAGCGGCCTCGATAAACCTATTACTTCATTACCTCAAGTTTTGGGAAATTCCACTGCTTCCTCATATCATTTCTTGATGATGCAACACCCCACATCCTACACCCCAAAAGTGTTTCCGAAAATATTGTTGCGCCAGGCCTGTGAGTGCCATAGGGGTACGTTGTCAGACTCAAGAGAGATTACCCCTGGCTTGCAGGCTATTTATAAGACAAACTGAGGCTAAGTAACGGCTAAAAATGCCCTGAACCCGTTGTTATATAGGCTTTTGGGGGAAATCTAAGACAAATACAAACGGAGAGAGGGAGATTCGAACTCCCGGAAGGTGTGACCCTTCAACAGATTTCAAGTCTGCCGCAATCGACCACTCTGCCATCTCTCCAAGAAAAGGCTATAAACGCTGATCAGTACCGAAAAAGCCCTGGGATAAATGCCCTAATCTCCAGGCCCCGCTATCCGTAATCTCGATCAACCTAGAGCTTGTGTAAATTTAGGCCAGCTTCCTTCGCAAAGGTACTCAGACCCTTAAATTGGAGGGTTTTAATGGCTTTAGTTGACAGCCGCAACCGTACCCACCGATTTCCTTCCGGCCACCAAATCCGTTTCCATTGCAGATTGACCTCTTGCAGCTTCTTCGTCCGGCGATGGGAGTGGGAGACAGCGTAGGCATTGTTAGCTTTTTTTCCGGTTAGTTGACAGACACGGCTCATAAGTCACTCACAAGGGGAAATAACCACAGACTTAATAGTGTAACACCTTTAGCCCAGGCCTGGTATTTCTAAGGGGCTGAAGTAGCCGTGAACAGAGATTTTCTCTCCGGTTGAATTAAAGCTGTCACTTGGGTTAACAATTCTGCCGGGTCAAGGGGATAGTGGAGGCAAGCATCAGCCCTGAGATGGGACAGTTCTGGTTCAAAATTAGTCTCCGGTAGAGTTGGGGACGCACTTGGGGCGCACAGCAGAATCACCTTTGTGGATTGGGGGCTGGGGGTGGTCTGGAGATGCTCAACCAATCGGTTTAAGTTAAATTGATCTAAGTGTTGGGAGACAATAATCAGCCAGGGTTGGAAGTGGGATAGTTGTTCGATGACCGGATCCGTGACCCAAATTACTTGATACCCTGCTGCCGTCAAAAGTTCACAAATGAGAGTCGCTGTATCTTCCTGTTCCTCAATTAAGATTATCCGACCTTCTGGAGCCGACATCGGTGATGGAGTCAGAGAAGATTCCCAGGCCTGGCGCGGGATCGAGACAAAAAACGTTGACCCATGATCTTCTCGGGATTGCACCGTAATCGTGCCTTGGTGGAGATCGACAATTTGTTGAACAAAGGCTAATCCCAGGCCCATACCCTCATGCCGCCGCCGATAGGGGGTATCTAACTGCTGAAAAAGCTGAAACAGCAAGGGCTGTAAATGACTTGGAATCCCAATCCCGGTATCAGACACCGCAAAGCGCGCCTCCTGGCCATCACACTCCACCCGGAGAGTCACGCTCCCTTGGGCTGGGGTAAATTTAATCGCGTTGGTCAGTAGATGAATTAAGACCTGTTGGAGTCGGTGCGGGTCAGCCGTAAAGGTATCTAGATGGGCGGGAATATCCAGTTCTAGTTTCAAATTCAGTTGGGCTGCCATCGCCAAGGCCCGCACCCGTTGCCGCACCTGTCGGGCCAGTTGTCCCAAGGAAAAGGATTGAATCCGCAAGGCTGCCTGCCCCACCTCGACCTGGGAAAGTTCCAAAATCCGGTTAATTAACTCCAGTAGGTGAGTACCGCTAGCGTGGATAGTTTCTAGGTATTGCCGTTGTTTTTCCGTCAAGGGGCCGAGGGGCCAGCGCAAAAGAGTCGCCGACATCCCAATCACACAGGTCAGAGGACTGCGGAGTTCATGACTAATGGTGGCCAGAAAATCACTCTTGACTCGGTGGGCCGACTCGGCAGCTAAAAGGGACTGGCGCAAGGCCTGGGTGCGCTCGGCAACTCGATCTTCCAGGGTAATTTTCTGCTGTTGTAGTTGACTGTAAAGCTGGGATTGATAAATGGCGATGCTAATGTGATTGCAAACATGATTCAAAAATTCCTGCTCTTGGGGATACCAAACCCGTGGTTGTTGACAGGCATGGGCCATTAATCCCCCCCAGACTTTTCCCTGAACCACAATGGGAACGAGAAGGAGGGATTGCACCTGATAAGATTGCCAAAACTCTACCCAGGCCCCGTTGTGCTGGTGATTAACAGTAATATCCGGCAGTGCCAAAATCTCCCCATCCCGGAACTGCTGCCAATTGACCGGATCCGGCCCCCAAGGAATATCCCCAACTCCTAACAGGGAACTCCTCGTCTCGGCCCCCTGGGCTTCATAGGTCACTTCCCCTTGGTTTTCGGCCATGGCCTGGAGAATTAAGACCCGGTCGGCCTGGAGAAATTCCCGAATTTGGCTGACAGCGGTGTTGAGGGTGGCAGGTAAATCTAAGCTTTGGCGAATTTGGGTCGTGATTTGATGAATCAGGCGTTCCCGTTGCATCCGTTGTTGAACCGCCAGATTAACTTGGGGCTGGCAAATTGAAGTTTGGGGCGATAGATCCGCGGCGCAGAGGTTTAAGAGTTCAGCCAAAATGGTTTGAGTTACTTGCAGTACAGGAGTGGATGCCCCAGATTGATACTCTGGCCATTGGAATTGACGGGGTAAGCTCTGGAGAAACTCCCGCACTAGCTGCGGCGCAAAAGTCAGTTGTAATCTCAAAAAGCCAGGTAGTGGAGTTACTTGGGCTGTCAGTAGAGCCGTAAAATCTGGGGCCAAAATGGCCGTAAAGTATTCTGTTCCCCCCAGGCCGGGGTTCGTTAAATCAGGAAACTCTGCACCGAAGCTATCCTCATTAGCCAATCCGATGAGATTCTGTTCCGGTAACTGATCACCCATATCTTGAATCACAACCCGCTCCCCTAGCCCTTGAGTCTGAGCCAGAAGCACGGCGGCAAATTGCCCATACTTCCCCGCAGGCAAGGTTTGCGAAAAGATTATGGCCGCATCCGGTGACACCAGATTATTCCTCTATCAGTAAGATATGTAAGTTAGTCAGCCAACCATGCTCAGTGCAAGCGGATTTTCAGGTGAGATTGGAATAACCCGTTAAAGTAGTGAAGTCGCACCCCATCCACCATTACCGAGATGAACAGAACCCCACCTTGGCGGTATTTTTCCTGAATATTATTTTTGTGGTGATCAAGCCTGATCTAATTTCTGTTGTAACGGTCGGAGATCAGCAGATGGCAATTCACACCAGATTCCTTAAGGATTAAGCCCAATTCATTTAGCTCTGTAACTTAGGAAAAATAAATGCATCGAATTATTAACTTAACTAATCAGAATGTAACTAATAGCAACAGCGAAACCGTTAATTTTATTCGCCAAACCCCGGCCCCAATTTTCTTCCTCACAACCGCTGATACTGATATTCATGTTCTTTCTCAGGCCAGGCCCCGTTTACCCGAAAATTTCCCGGCAGTGCGGGTGATGAATTACTTAAATCTCCAACAGCAAATTGTCATTGATGATTATGCCGAAGCGGTACTGGCCCAGGCCCAGGTGATTGTCTTGCGGCTTTTAGGGGGGCGAGCCTATTGGGCCTATGGCTTAGAGGTCTTACAAACTACAGTGGCGGATTCAGGCGCGAAATTAATTGTCTTGCCTGGAGATGATCGCCCGGATTTGGAATTGATGAGCTTGTCGAGTTTACCCCTAGACGATGTAGATCAACTGTGGCGGTATTTTCTCGAAGGTGGCGTGGAAAATATGACCCAGGCCTTGCTATTTCTTGGTTTTACCTGTCTCGATACCCCGCAAATTCCGGCGTTACCAAAACCTGTGGCCAGAGTTGGCGTGTTTGAGTGGGAAAGTTCAATTCGATTAGCCGCCACCGCCCCGAAAGTGGGAATTTTGTTTTATCGCGCCCATTATCTTGCCGGAAACACCGCCCCAATTACCGCCCTCTGCCAGGCCCTGAGTCAGAAAGGATTACAGCCGATTCCGGTTTATGCTCAATCCCTCCAAGATGAAACGATCCAGGCCGAACTGCTTAAACTCCTCGCGCCAACCCCTGATAGCAAAATTGATCTGATTCTCAACACCACCAGTTTTTCCATTGCCCGCCTCGATTTAGCTCAACAAGATACCGAAAGGGGCCTGGAATTTTGGCAAGCCTTGGATGTCCCCGTAATTCAGGTGATTCTCAGTGGCAGTGGCCTTAGCACTTGGCAAGAGTCAACCCTGGGTTTAAGCCCCCGTGATTTAGCGATGAATGTGGTCTTGCCGGAAGTGGATGGCCGGATTATTAGTCGGGCAATTTCATTTAAGTCGGGGGATCTGTATGATGACGAGTTAGAAACGGCCATTATTGGTTATCAGTCGGAACCGAGTCGAATTGAATTTGTTGCTGATTTAGCTGCCCATTGGGTGAACCTAAAACGAATTAGTAATGCCGATAAAAAAGTTGCCTTAATTCTGGCTAATTATCCTGCCAAAGATGGTCGAATTGCCAATGGCGTAGGTTTAGACACCCCAGCCAGTTGTGTCAAAATTATCCATGAACTCAAAGCCGCCGGATATGACTTGGGCGATCAACCCTTACCTAATACAGGTGATGAGTTAATTCAACAGTTAATTAAGGGTATGACTCACGATCCTGAAAGTTACTACCGTCCTGTTAATCAGTGTTTTAGGGTTCAGGATTATCAAATTTGGCTGGAGTCTCAACCTGAAACAATTCAACAAAAATTAGCAACCTATTACCCTAAGCTAGAAAACGATATTCCCATCCCAGGCCTGCAATTGGGCAATATTTTCATTAGCATCCAACCGCCCCGTGGCAATGACTTAGACCCAAATACCAATTATCACAATCCCGACCTGCCACCCACGCCCAGTTACCTCAGTTTCTATCTCTGGATCCGTCACCAATTCCAGGCCAATGCCGTGATTCATATCGGGAAACATGGGAATTTAGAATGGCTCCCCGGTAAAAGCGTGGCCCTCTCTCAAAATTGTTTTCCCGAAATTGCCTTGGGGCCCTTACCGAATTTTTACCCCTTTATCGTCAATGATCCTGGAGAAGGATGCCAGTCCAAACGCCGCTCCCAGGCCGTGATTATTGATCACCTCACCCCCCCAATGACCCAGGCCGGACTCTATGGGCCGTTGGATGAATTAAGCCAAGTTTTGGATGAATATTACGAAGCTGAACAACTCGATCCGCCCCGATTGCCCCTGTTGAAAGAACGCATTGATGAATTGATTAAAGTCCTGCATTTAGATCAGGATTTAGCCCATCTTGCACCGGCTGATAGTGGGGATTGGCAGGCCTGGTTGAATCAAACTGATGGCTATTTATGTGAACTGCGGGATGCTCAAATTCGGGATGGCTTGCATATTTTAGGGGAATGCCCAGGCCAAACTCAACTCCGAGATTTAATTGTGGCGATTGCGAGATCACCTAATCGGATTCATCTTGGTTTAACCCGTGCTTTAGCATTAGATTTAGGCTTTGATTGCGATCCCTTAACAACACCCGCTACTGAACCCAGTCCTGATCCAAAATTTCGCGCCGTGGGTGATTGGACAGCAAATTTAGATCACCAAGCTCTATTATTAATTGATCAGCTTTTGACTCAAGATAGACCAACTAATTTAGGCATAGAAACAACCAAAGTTTTGGCCTGGATTTCTGAGAGTTTACTCCCCAACCTCCGCCGCACCGATGAAGAACTGACCCAACTCTTACGGGGACTCAATGGCAGCTATATTCCCAGTGGCCCCAGTGGCGCACCCACCCGTGGCAGACCCGATGTATTACCGACAGGACGCAATTTTTATGCTGTTGATTTAAGAGCGATTCCGACCGAAGTGGCCTGGGATTTGGGCCGGAAAGCTGCCGAAGCCGTGATTGAACGCTACACCCAAGAACAGGGCGACTATCCGAAAACTCTGGGCCTCTCCGTTTGGGGAACCGCCACAATGCGCACCGGGGGAGATGACATTGCTGAAGCTCTTGCGCTCTTAGGCGTAATGCCAGTTTGGGATGGGCCAAGTCGCCGGGTTGTGGATATTGAAGCGATTCCCCTGTCTCTTTTAGGGCGGCCCCGAGTAGATGTCACCTTACGAATTTCCGGCTTTTTCCGGGATGCTTTTCCGAACCTGATTCAACTGTTTGATGATGCCGTGAACTTAGTCGCTAGTCTGAATGAACCGCCGGAACAAAATCCCCTAGCTGCCAC
Source organism: Pseudocalidococcus azoricus BACA0444 (assembly GCF_031729055.1). Lineage (NCBI taxonomy): Bacteria > Bacillati > Cyanobacteriota > Cyanophyceae > Acaryochloridales > Thermosynechococcaceae > Pseudocalidococcus > Pseudocalidococcus azoricus. The sequence continues at coordinate 89,579 of NZ_JAVMIP010000014.1, forward strand.
TGTCAAAACCGAGATCACCACCGCCATCCAACAAGGTCAAGATCAAAACACCGCCCAAACCCAGGCCAGGTTACGGATTTTTGGATCTCCCCCAGGTGCCTATGGAGCCGGATTGCAAGGATTGATTGACAACCCCCAGGCCTGGGACACCACCGCCGACCTCGCCCAAGCCTATATCCACTGGAGCAGCACCGCCTATACCGGAACTGGCCAGAGCCAACCGGCCCCCCAGGCCTTTCAAAATCGCCTCGCCCAAATGCAAATCGTCCTCCAAAACCAAGACAACCGCGAGCATGATCTTCTCGATTCCGATGACTATTACCAGTTTCAAGGGGGACTCACCGCCGCCGTTAAACTCCTCAACGACCAGGCCCCAAGCGTTTATTTTGGCGATCATGGTCAAAGCGAGAATCCCCAAATTAGAGCCTTAAGTGAAGAACTGGCCCGTGTTTATCGCTCCCGTGTGATTAATCCGAAATGGATCGCGGGTGTGATGCGTCATGGCTATAAAGGCGCGGCGGAAATGGCGGCCACTGTTGATTTTCTCTTTGGGTATGCTGCCACCACCCAGGCCATCCCAAATCATATGTTTGCCGGAGTCGCCCAGGCCTATGTTTTTGATCAAACCGTCCAAGATTTTCTCCAGGCCAAGAACCCCCATGTTTTACGGGATATGGCTGAGCGATTGTTAGAAGCTGAACACCGGGGCCTGTGGACAGAAGTCGAGCCAACCACTAAAGACCAATTACGAGCCATCTTGCACCAGGCCGAAGCCAAAGTCGAAGAATGTTCATCCTGAGGTTCCCTGCCATAGAGTCCTAACAGCCTAGCCTGTACGAATTCAAGAGCTGCACAGTATATTGGACTTATTGCAGCAAGAGTAAGGTAGATGGCTGGCTAGCCCCATGGGAGCAGTATGGAATTGTTCACTATTGGCCACTCTAACCATGACATGAATAGCTTTATTGCCCTACTTCAACAGCATGGGGTGACTGCTATTGCTGATGTTCGTTCACAGCCCTATAGCCGATTCTTACCACAATACAATCGAGAAGCTCTGCAAAAAATACTCGATAATCATGGCATTAAATATGTATTCCTCGGTAGGGAACTGGGGGCAAGGCCAAGCAACCCAGACTGCTATGTTGAGGGGAAAGCAGTGTATGAAAAAATCGCCAACACTGATTTATTTCATGAAGGAGTTAAGCGAGTTCAAAAGGGATTGCAAAAACACAAAATTTCATTACTGTGTGCCGAAAAAGATCCGCTAACCTGTCACAGAGCAATCTTAGTTTGCCAACAACTACGTCATCTTAAAATTCTTATTAATCATATTCTCAATAATGGCGATTTAGAGTCTCACGATCAACTAGAAGAAAGAATGTTAATCAAACATAATTTTACAAATTTCTCAGAGGCTCAGGAAGCTCAGCTTTCTATATTTGTTCAGAATGGTTTACCAACGCGTGAAGAGTGTTTGCAAGAGGCTTATAAACTTCGAGGTAGTGAGATTGCCTACATAGAAAAACGAGAGCAGCACCATGAAGAATCAGATCAAACTATTTACAATCGGGTTCACTCAAAAGAGCGCACAACAGTTCTTTGAGAATCTTGAAAAAGCTGGTGTTAAGCGAGTTATTGATACTCGTTTAAATAACATATCTCAGTTGGCAGGATTCACAAAAGCAAGAGACTTGAAGTATTTCCTAAAAACCATCAATGGTATTGACTATATTCATATTTTAGACTTGGCTCCAACTAAGATTATCCTTGATGAATACAAAAAACATAAAGGAGATTGGTCAGTATATGAAAAAAAATTCCTAAATCTGATGAGTGATCGTCAAATTCAAAATAAAATCTCTCCAGATTTAGCTGATGGTGCTTGCCTTCTGTGTAGCGAGGCAAAACCTCATCACTGTCATCGTCGGTTAGTAGCTGAATACCTCAATGATAAATGGGGAAATATTAGTATATGTCATCTTTAAGGAAAATAGTCTATCTTGCCAACTCACTAAAGTTAACTGAGCGTTGTATCGCAGGGATTGATATTGAAACAGGTCAATGGCTTCGGCCTATCTGCGATGATTTATACCCTAATGATGGTCGAGTTCCAAAGAGTATCCGGGTAATTCAAGATCGAGAACCTGAGTTGCTTGACATATTACAAATTCCTCTGGCTGAAACGGGAAATGACTTTGGTTTCGAATGCGAAAATCGTTTAGTTTTACCGGGTGAGTGGATGCAACTAGGCAAATTTCAACCCGACCAGTTAATCCCTTATTGCCAAAACTTTCAACACATACTTCATAATTCATCGAGATATGTAAACCCTTCTGAACTACAGCATATTCCTCGCTAAGTTGGTACACTTTTTCTGAAGCTGTGTCAAAGCGA